>CAYNXN010000014.1:0-17483 GCA_964401175.1 uncultured Dehalococcoidales bacterium
GTGGGGACGTTCTACCTTATGCTTGGGACCATCCTGTTCGCGCTGCCAATCGGCGTGCTCGCCGGCATCTATCTCACTGAGTACGCGCGCGACAATTGGCTGACACGTCTTATCAACCTGGCCATCCTGAACCTGGCAGGCGTGCCAAGCATCGTGTTTGGTCTCTTCGGCCTCGGCATCTTCGTCATGCTGTTTCATTTCGGCATGTCGCTGCTTTCCGCCAGCCTCACGCTGGCCAGCCAGGCGCTGGCCATGACCATCACCACGTCTCGCGAGGCCATACTGGCGGTACCACGAGAGTACCGCGAGGGCAGCCTGGCCGTGGGAGCGACCCGCTGGCAGACTATCCGGCATGTGATCCTGCCCCAGGCGAAGCCGGGCATCGTCACCGGCGCGGTACTGGCCATGAGCCGTGCAGCCGGCGAGACGGCGCCCATTCTGGTGGTGGGCGCGGCGTTTCTCGTCCCCGGGCTGCCGTCATCGCCGCTCGACCCGTTCATGGCGCTGCCGTATCACCTGTACACCACCGCGGCCCACGTGCCCGGTATGCCCAAGGGCGTCATGTGGGGCACGGCGCTGGTGCTGCTGGCAGTCGTGCTGTCATTCAACCTTGTTGCGTTCATCATCCGGCTTAGAGCCCGCAGGGAGAGAGTGAACTGATGGACACTCGCATATTTGCCTCGGACGCCCGGCAAGCACGCTCTTTTGAGACGAAGCTCAGATCGAGCGACGTCAACCTCTTCTACGGCAAGTTCCAGGCGCTGAGGGACATCAGCCTGGACGTTCCCGCCAGGGCGGTCACGGCCATCATAGGTCCTTCTGGTTGCGGCAAGTCCTCCTACCTCAGGCTGTTCAACCGGATGAACGACCTTATCGTCGATGCGCGCGTTACGGGCCGGGTGGAAGTCGACGGTCATGACATCTACGAAAAGGACGTCGACGTGGTCGACGTCAGGCGCAGAGTGGGAATGGTGTTTCAGCGGCCCAACCCGTTCCCGATGTCCATCTTTGAGAACGTCGCCTTCGGCCCGCGGCGGCACGGCATGAGGAACCAGGCGGAGCTGGCCACCATCGTGGAGAGGAGCCTGCGCCAGGCGGCGCTGTGGGACGAGGTCAAGGACAAGCTGCAGCAGTCCGGACTGGCGCTCTCCGGCGGACAACAGCAGCGGTTGTGCATCGCGAGGGTGCTCGCGGTAGAGCCGGAGGTTATCCTGATGGATGAGCCATGCAGCGCCCTCGACCCGGTGGCCACGCTGAAGATCGAGGACCTCATGCGCATCCTCTGCACCGATTACACCATCATCATCGTAACCCACAACATGCAGCAGGCTGCCCGAGTTTCCGACATGACCGCTTTCTTCATGATGGAACCGGACCGTGCGGGAGTGCTGGTGGAGAGCGGACCAACGTCGCAGCTATTCACCAATCCAAGTGTGAAGGTGACGGAAGACTACATCACGGGTCGCTTCGGTTAGAGCGAGGGAGCATGAGCATGGAGATCAGAGCTGGCTACCACAGGAGACTGCGCGACATACAGGACGATGTACTGGTGCTGGGAAGCATGGCCGCCAAAGCGCTTGCCAACTCCGTGCTTGCGCTGAAGGAAAGAGACCTGGCGGCGGCACAGCAGATCGTCGCCGACGACGTGAAGACCAATGCCAAGCGCTTTGAGATCGAGGAGAAGTGCATTCAGCTCATCGCAACCCAGCAGCCGATGGCGGGGGACTTGCGCATCATTGTGGCGGTGCTCTACATCATCACCGAGCTCGAGCGCATCGGGGACTACGCCGAGGGCATCGCGCGCATCGTCATCATGATCGGGGACGAACCCCCGTTGAAGCCCCTTATCGACATACCACGCATGGCGGACCGCACAATCGAGATGCTGCACCAGAGCCTTGAGGCGTTCATCAATCGTGACGCCGAATCAGCCCGACGCGTTGCGGCGGTGGATGACGAGATAGACGGGCTGTATGACCAGATATTCAGGGAGTTGCTGACGTTCATGTTCGAGGACCCCCGAACCATCACGCGGGCGACAAGGCTCATCTGGGTGGCTCATAACCTCGAGCGAAGCGCGGACAGGGTCACCAACATCTGCGAGCGGGTGGCGTTTGCCGTGACCGGCAAGATGGAGGAAACCGGCCCGTCCAAGAAGTAGGCGGCGCCGCTACAGGCCGTGCCCGATGCTAGCCGGTGCCGGGAACCGGCCCGGCATGCGGGATTGTGAAGCAGAACGTCGAGCCTCGGCCTGCCTCACTTTCGGCCCAGATTCTGCCACCGTGGAGATCCACGATATGGCGGGCGATCGCCAGCCCCAGCCCCGTACCGCTGCCGCTTCTCGACCTGTCCGCCTTGTAGAACCGTTCAAAGATGCGCTCCAGGTCCTCCCGGGCGACGCCCACACCGGTGTCACTAACCGCTAGTTGAACCTCACCGTCGACGTCACGCGCAACCACACTGATGCTGCCGCCCGGAGGCGTGAACTTGATGGCGTTATGCAGCAGATTGACGAGCACTTGCTCCAGCCGGCGCTCGTCGCCGCATGGCTCCTTGATTCCCGCCGGCACTTCAACCACCACCTTCAGGTCAGCCCGCTCGGCCTGCGCCTGCAAACGCTCGACGGCACGCCGGACCAGCCCGGCCACCTTCACGGGCGCCCTCTCCAGCACCAGTTGTCCCGTCTCAATCAGCGACAGTTCTCCCAGTTCGTCAACCATTTGAGTGAGCCGGTCCACCTCGACTTCGATGCGCCCCAGATAGTCCCGCACCAGAGCCGTATCCTCGTGCTCGCTGAGCGACAGTGTTTCGGAAAGGAGCTTCAACGTCGCCAGCGGCGTGCGCAGTTCGTGCGAGATATTGGCCACGAAATCACGCCGCACCTTTTCGAGACGGCGCAACTCCGTTCGATCGTGCAGCACCACCACACAGCCCTGTCCCTCGGCCAGAGGCGTGGCGCTCGCCTGCACGAGTCGCTTCGCCCCACCGGTTTCCACCAGGGCGCGTTCCTCTCTGTGCGATGTCAGACAGCGACGCGCCACATCGTCGACCTCGTGATCGTGCAGCACCTCGATCAGGCTGCGGCCGATGACCTGCTCCTCCCGCAGGCCGAGGCGTTCCGCCTGCACCTGATTCACATGCAGCACGATCCGGTCAGCATCGGTGATGAAGACTCCATCGCCAACTCGCGACATCACCAGGTCCCGCTCACGTTCCAGCCGTTCCAGTCTGCTGCGGAGACACGAAAGCCGTTCGTTCAGGACGAGCAGTATGCTGCGGTCAATCCCGGTGAGCTCAGTTGTCGGGACGTCGCACCCTCCCGCAGCGATGCGGCCGATGGCGTCACGCAGCGTAGCGGCACTGCGGTAGTCCTTCCGCCGCTGCAATCGCCAGACCAGCAGCATCCCCGACGCGCCGATGAGCGATCCGATCAACACGTACTCAAATGGTGATCCACTCATTCATCCGCTCATGTGTTCAACACGCAGACGCGGTGCTTCCGCGTCTCGGCATCACACTTCCAGCTTATACCCCACGCCCCGAACGGTGACCAGAAGCACGGGACGCGCGGGCTCACGTTCCAGCTTCTGACGCAGCCACCTTATGTGCACGTCAACGGTTCGGCTGTCGCCAGCGAAATCGTAACCCCACACACGCTCCAGCAGATAGTCGCGAGTGAATACGCGTCTCGGGTTTTCAGCCAGGAAAACGAGCAGATCGAACTCCTTGGGACTGAGCGTCAACTCCCGGTCGCCGCGCATCACGAGGTGACGGTCCAAATCGATGCTGATGTCACCTGCCGTCAGCAGTCCCTTCACCGCAGACCCGCCGCGCGCAACTGCCTCCCGCACTATCTCCTCGCGCCGCAGCATCGCTTTGACGCGAGCCAGAAGCTCCCGCAAACTGAAAGGCTTGGTCACATAGTCATCCGCCCCCATCTCGAGCCCGACTACTCTGTCTATCTCGTCCGCCTTCGCCGTGAGCATGAGAATGGGTGTGCTCATCTCCTTCCGCAGGATGCGGCACAGCTCCAGCCCGTCCAGACGTGGAAGCATTATATCCAGTATCATCAGGTCGGGCCGCCGCTCACGCGCCAGTGCCAGAGCGCTCTCCCCATCGCGGGCCGTCAGTACGCCGTAGCCCTCGCGCACCAGATTGTGCCGCAGCACATCGAGCAGGTTGGCGTCGTCCTCCACAACCAGAAGCGTCTTCGTCATCGTACAGTCGCGCTCTTGCGGGCCACGGCTAGTATACGCCAACCCACCTGTTGCAGCAGTCGCCTCACCGCTGCCGCGCCGAGATGGGACGGTCGCGCTTGCCGCTACCCGCCGATTCAGATAGCATGTGCCATCCCCACTGAACCATACAGGGAGGTCTCAAGATGGATGCGAAGAAGAAGAAAGGGCTGCTCGATTTCCGGCGGATGAAGGAAGAGGGAGAGAAGCTGACCTGGCTCACCGCTTACGATTACCCGACCGCGTGTTTCGAGGAGCAGGCGGGCATCGACATGATCCTGGTTGGCGACTCCATGGGCAACACCGTCTATGGCTACGCCTCCGGCACGCTGCCGGTAACGATGGATATGTGTATCGTGCACTGCCAGGCGGTGCGCCGGGGCGCGCCGAACACGTTCATCATGGGGGATATGCCGTTTGGCTCATATCAGACAACCCCGGATGATGCCGTCCGAAACGCCGTTCGCTTTTTCAAGGAGGCGGAGGTTGACGCCGTCAAGCTTGAAGGCGGCAGGCGCGTTGCGCCGATGATCCGCGCCATCGTGGACGCAGGCATGGTGCTGTGTGGCCACATCGGCCTTACTCCGCAGAGCACGGGCCAGTTCGGTGGCTATAAGGCGCAGGGCCGCACGGCGGAGAGCGCACTCGAGGTAATCAAGGACGCACGCGCCGTGCGCGACGCCGGCGCAGCCATGCTCCTGCTCGAGGCGGTCACTCCGGAGGTGGGCGACTTCATCGCCAGGGACCTCGACATACCGGTGTACAGCATCGGCGCCGGCCCGCTGTGCGACGGCCAATTGCTTATCGTGAGCGACGTGCTGGGCATCTGGGAAGCGTTCAAACCGAAATTCGTGCGCCGCTACGCCGAAGTTGCTGATATCTCGGTCAAGGCCATCAGCCAGTACGTCGAGGACGTGCGCGCCGGGCGGTTCCCGGAGGATGTGCACTGCTACAAGATGATCGAGGGCGAGGCCGACAGGCTGAAGCAACTGTCCAGCACACTCGACTGACTACTGCAAGCAGGAGGCCAACTATGCCTGGTACGGCACAGCCCTGGAAAAACGACAACTGGTTTGTGAGCCCGTGGAACTTCGCTGACGAGGTGACGGCGGGATTCAATCCTCCCGCCAGGTTGCGAATCCACGATGTGACGCTGCGCGACGGCGAGCAACAGGCGGGCATCGTCTTCACCAGGGACGAGAAGATACGCATCGCCGAGAAGCTGGCGGAGGCCGGAGTCCATCGCATCGAGGCCGGTACGCCGGCCGTGTCCCCGAACGATGAGGCGGCGATCAAGGAGATCGTCAAACGGAAGCTGGGACCGGAGATATTCGTGCTGAGCCGCTGCATGCTCGATGATGTGAAGCTGGCGGTAGATTGTGGAGTCGATGGCGTGACCATCGAGATACCCTCCTCCGAACACCTCGTGGAGCACTCCTACAAATGGCCGATGGAGAAGGCCATCGAGCTGTCCATCAAGGCGACTCGATTCGCCCACGAACAGGGGCTGTACGTGTCATTCTTCCCGGTGGACGCGACTCGATCCAACATCGACTGGTTTCTGCGGCTGATCGAACGGGTGGCGGCAGAAGGACACATGGATGCGCTTGGACTCGTTGACACGTTCGGCGTGCTGTCACCTCACGGCGCCTCTTACTACACGCGCACGATGCGCGCGCGCATCAGCAAGCCGCTGGAGGTGCATTTCCACAACAACTTCGGCATGGCCGTGGCCAACACCATCATGTCCGTGCTGGAGGGTGGCGAGGTGATTCACTCTACCGTCACCGGAATCGGCGAAGGGGGCGGAAACTGCCCCATGATTGAAGCCACGATGGCTCTGCGCATCCTCTACGGCATCGACGCCGGTCTCAAGTACGAGATGTTCAGCCAGCTCTATGACCTGGTCACTGCGCTGGCGGGTCGTGGCCCCAACCGGCCGTTCGTAGGTGAGGAGACCTACGACGTTGAATCGGGCATGGTGGTGACGTGGCACCGAAACAGCCGGGCGACGCATCCCCGGGAGACGGTGCCGATCGACCCGGCGCTGGTCGGCCACCGCGGCCCGCGGTACGTGATGGGCAAGAAGAGCGGCATCGACTCCATCGCTATCTGGGCGGACGAGCTTGGCGTGACGCTGGATGCGGAGCAGAGCGCTGAGGTGCTGCGCCGCGTCAAGCTCTACTCTCACGACGCCAAGCGGCAACTCACCGAGGAGGAGTTCAAGGAGATCGCCGGCGCCGTCAAGTCCGGGGGTTAGACAATGCTCAAGATAGACAGGAAAGTGCTGGGACGCCCGCTGCGCGTGGATGAGCCGGTCGAGGAACTGGGCATCAGCTCCTACGACAGGCTGAGAGAGGCGGTGAAAGCGGGCGACACCCAGACGGCGCTTGAACTCATCGATTGCGTCCAGATCGAGGGAAAGGGACTGCACGACCTCTACTGCGACTGGGTCTACGGCCTGCTGACCTGGATAGCGGACAACGATGGAGAGGAGCGCCTCCTCGATGTGTTGCAGCATTCGAAACGGATAATCTCCGCCGTGTTCCTCGATCAACTGAAGAACTTGAAGACCAAGCGCCAGCTCATCCAGTGGTACACCGAGCAGATGCGTGCGCATCGCTCCGGCCCGGGAGAGAACGGCAGCCTTGCCGTGAGGGAGGAGGAAGACCGGTTCGTGATCTCCTGCGACCCCTGTGGCGCCGGAGGCCGCATGCGCCGGGGTAGTCCTGTCGACGGAACGCCACCACGAACTGAACCACCGTTCAACCTGGGCACGACGAAACAGGCGTACCCATGGTCCTGGGGCAAGAAGAACGTCTCATACTACTGTCTACACTGCTCGGTCTGGCATGAGCTGATGGCAATGCAGGCGACGGGCATACCAACTCGGCTGGTTGAGGAATACGACCCTGACAACCCCGACAAGCCATGCACACTGCTCTTCTACAAGGACCCGGCTAAGATACCGGAGATGTACTACCGACGCATCGGCCTGACGAAACCCGGTCCTGCGGCGCCAGAGGGGGCGACGCACGCCGACTGATTGAGAGCTCCTGCGGTCAGGCCCCACAGTCGTCTGGAGGCGCGTTGACGACACGAAGCATCATCACCGGGGGTTTCGGCTTCATCGGCCGAACTCTCGCACTTATGCTGGCTGATAAGGGACATGAGGTGACGTTGTTCGACATCGTCACCGACCCCACATTCCTGGCGAAGGGCGATGGGCGCATCCTGGGCGTAGTCGGTTCCCTGGCAAACTGGGCTGAGGTGATGCAGCTCGTGGACTCGGTGCGGCCAGATTGCGTCTTTCACTCCGGCGCCGTACTGCCTCCGGCCAGTGAAGCGTCGCCGCAGGCTGCGTTCCAGGTCAACATCACCGGTACTTTCAACCTGTTCGAGGCCTGCCGTTTGCATCACGTCCCGACCTTGATCTACGCTAGCACGATGACTTCCTTCGGCCCGGATACCCCACCTCTTGTCCCCGATGACTACGCTCAGCACCCTCTGAGCATGTACGGCACGAGCAAGGTCTGCAGCGAACGGCTCGGGGAGTACTACCACCGAACGTTCGGTTTGGGCTTTCGCGCCGTGCGCTTTCCTGCCATTTTCGGCCCGGGAAGAGCCGCCTCCGCAGGTTGGACCGCCTACACCTCGGTGGCGATCGAGCAGAGCGCCCGCGGTCGCGCCTATGTCATCCAGGCGTCTGAGGAGACAATCACCGACATCCTCTACGTCAAAGACGCGGCCAGCAGCATGATTAGACTGCAGGAAGCCGACGCGTCAAGCCTCACCCGCCGGTGCTACAACCTGCATGGACACCTCGTTACGGCCCGCGAACTCGCGAGCGCCATAAGACGAGCGGCTCCGGGCGCACAACTGACCTTCGAACCCGATCCCACCGTCGTTGCCGGCATCAGGACGATGCCACGACAACTCGACGACGCACCGGCACGAAGAGACTGGAACTGGGCGCCTCGTTACAGTCTGGACGAGGCTGTCGCCGACTTCCTGGCAACCGTGAGGAGCTCGCGCTGAGCGCGTGTTCGGATCAACGGGAGAGACTCAAAGACGTCCCTACGAGGACTCTGACAGGAGAAAGGAGCGAGATGATAGTACGCAAGATCGAGGATGTCCCCGCCATTCCCTACGGGAACGGAGCACAGAAGCGAATCGTTATAGGTCGCGATCAGGGCGCACCCACCTTCGTGATGCGCGTCTTCGACGTCATTCCGGGCGGAGCCAGCAGCCACCACAGCCACCCGTACGAGCACGAGGTCATGATCCTCAAGGGAGAGGCGACGCTGAAGAGCGATGAGGGCGACCATCCGGTTGCCGCCGGCGACGTCTTCTTCATACCTCCCGATGAGCGTCACCAGGTGGTGAATACCGGCAAGGATACGCTTCGATTCGTCTGCCTCGTTCCCATGGCGGGCGAAGAAGAGTACGCGAAGTAGGCAGCCATTCCGCCGAAGGCCGCGTCGCAGTGCTCCGGGCGCTGACGACGTCGCGGCATGCCGGCAGGTACAACAGCGCCATGACTGTTGAGCGCCACTTTCCAGGTTGGGACCGACCGGCCGTTGAAGTGGTGAGGGATTACCTCATCCCGCATGCGCCGCAAGGGCCCGTTGACCTGCGAACGACCCTCGTGCTCGTGCCGACCCGCAACGCGGCCCGGCGCTTGCGCGAGGCGCTCACTCTCTATTGTGCCCGGTACGACACGCACTTGATGGCGCCATCCCTGGCCACGCCGCTGCAGTTTCTGACTGCAAGTGCCGATGACCCGGTGGCCAGTCCACTTGATACCGCCGCCATCTGGGCCGACCTGCTGAGCAGCATCGATGTATCCCATTTCCGCGGACTGTTTCCCTCGGGGACTCCGGCACCGGACTTCTCCTGGGCGCTCACCACCGGGCTCATGTTGCAGTCCCTGCGGGACGAAATCGCGGAACATGGCGAAAGTCTCCGTTCTCTGTTGCAGAAACACGAATCCGCGTTTATGGAGCGAGAACGATGGGACGATCTGGCGCGACTGGAGGCGCTCTTCTTGACGCGACTCGAGGCGGAGTTCTCCCTTCGAGACCCGTGCGAGTCCATGCTGCGTCGCGTTGACGCGCCGGCGTTGCCCGCCTCCGTGGAGCGCGTCGTTCTGGCCTGCAACCCGGACCCGACGCCAATCACTCTGCTGGCGCTTGATCGCCTGCCTTCCAGCATTCCCGTTCACATCCTGATTCATGCGCCCGAGTCGCTGGCCGACACGTTCGACTCATGGGGCCGCCCCCTCACGCATTGCTGGTGCGACACGGCTATTGACATCGAGGAATGCGATATCAGGGTGGCAAGCTCGCCCGCGGCTCAGAGCGCCATCGTGCTCCGCCTGCTTGCGGCAGAGGGCTGCGGTCCTCTCGATGTGGCCCTGGGCGTCCCCGACGACAGCGTGATTCCTTACCTCGAGGCAAGCCTGGCGGAGCGCGGGATCGCCGCCTTCAATCCCGCAGGCGCCCCGCTGCAACAGCATCCGCTCTTCCAGTTGCTGAGCCTGTACCGCGACCTGGTTGCACGTGGTGAGTACGAGTCATTGCGCGCTGTGATGCGTAATGCCGACATGCTGGACCATCTGCAGCGCACCGCGGGCATCACCGCGCCGGCCCTTCTCTCCCAACTGGACACATTCCAGAATCGCCATCTGCCCACCAGCCTGATGCATCTCATCGAGCGACTGTCCATCGCCACTGACGAGCCCTCACCGGCCGAATACCCTGCGTTGCAGACGGCGGTGCAGGCAGTCCACACCCTGGTCCAGGCAGGCCTGGCGGACACACCTGAAGCGGCACTGCGTACGTTCCTGAGAACGGTGTATTCGACGCGGCCGCTGGACCCTGTCCGTCCCGAGGACCGTGAGTTCCACGCCGCAGCTGAATCGGTCGACGCCGCGCTGCAACTGCTCTCGGCGGGCTGCCTTACCCGGATGGGACTGAACTTCGACGAAACCGCCGGACTGCTGCTCTCGCACCTTGGCACACTGCGCTACCCGCTCGAACGGCCGCCGGACTCGGTCGATCTCGAAGGCTGGCTCGAGCTTGGATGGAACGATGCTCCACTGCTCATCCTCACCGGCATGAACGAGGGCGCCGTACCTCAGAGGCAGCGCAACCAGGCATTCCTGCCAGAATCCCTGCGCAGGGCACTCGGACTGAGAAGCGAGAATGAACGACTCGCCCGGGACATCTTCCTGACGACGACGCTGCTGCAGTCGCGGCGGACCAACGGACGCGTCTGCTTCGTGAGCGGCAAGTACGGGAAAGATGGCGAGCCGCTCAAGCCGTCCCGCATACTGCTGCGCTGCAGCGATGACAGGCTTCCCGCCCGCGCCCGCAGGCTGTTCGGGCCACCGGATGATGTACGTCCGAGTGTGCCGTCAACCGTAAGTTTCACGCTGCGCCCGTCGATTCCAGCGCTGCTGGACACGACGGTGCGGATTCCATCGAGACTCTCGGTCACCTCACTGCGTGACTACCTCAACTGTCCCTTCAGGTTCTACCTCACGCACATACTGGGCATGCAGGCGCTTGCTGACACCAGGCGCGAGATGGACGCGGCCGACTTCGGCAGCCTGATCCACGACGTGATGGCACGCCTGGCGCGCGACGAGGAGATGAGATGCTGCACCAGAGTCCCGCTCTTGCAGCGATTCCTGGACAGAGAGGTCCGGCGGTGGGCGGATCAACGCTTCGGCACCAGCATCCCGCTGCACCTGAGGCTGCAATTCGACGTGGCGCGAGAGCGGCTGGAGGCTGCCGCAACGGCGCAGGCGCAACTCGCGTCCGAAGGCTGGGAAATCGTCGAATGCGAACAGGAGTTCCAGTTGCCGGTAGGACAGATGCGCGTGAGGGGCCGCATCGACCGCATCGACAGACACCGTGAGACAGGACGAATCCGTGTGCTGGACTACAAGACCGGAGACAGCGGCAAAGCACCGGAGGAATACCACCTCGCCGCTGCGCAGGCGCAGACACCGGACTATGCTCGAGTCATGACAGCGGGAAGACTGAGGCGCTGGGCCGACCTGCAACTGCCTCTCTACCGGCGCATGCTGGAACAGCATGAATCAATCGCCGATGGCATCGAGGCGGGCTACTTCAATCTGCCACGGGAGACCGCCTCCGCCGGAGTATCGCTCTGGAACGCGTTGACGGATGAACTGCTCCGCAGTGCCGATGCCTGTGCGCAGGGCATCATCACCGATATCGGGGCACGCCGATTCTGGCCGCCGTCGGCCAGAGTGGACTTCGACGACTATGAGTCCCTCTTTCCCATGGATATCACCAGGTGCGTCGATGCGGCCTCATTCACGGAGTTCCTTGAATCATGGCGAGTCTGAACAGCACGGCTCATACGCATCAGGCGATCTCGGCCTCGGCGGGCTCAGGGAAGACGTTCCAACTGGCCCACCGCTATATCAGCCTGCTGCAGCATGGCGTCTCCGGCGAAGAGATTGTGGCACTCACCTTCTCGCGCAAAGCAGCCGGCGAGATCTTCGACTCCATCGTGAATCACCTCTGTGACGCGGCCGGCTCAGAAGCCGGCGCCAGCCGTCTGGCCAGCCGGCTGCAGCTGTCAGGACTGACGCAGGATGGCTGCCTCTCGCTGCTCCGAGATCTGCTGCAGAGCCTTCACCGCCTGCACGTTGGGACCCTCGACAGCTTCACCGTCAGCATTCTGCGCAGCTTTCCGCTTGAACTCGGCATTCCACCCGGCTTCGAGCTGATGGACTCCGAAGGCGCCGCCGCCCAAGAGATGCGCCAGCACATACTGGACCGCATCCTTGGCGCTGTCACCTCCGAGGGGAGCGACGGCCTTGCGGCGGCCGAGTTCCTGCAGGCCTTCGCGCAGGCCAGCGAGGGACGGCCAGATAAGCAGGTCCAGCAGAGCCTCACGCGGTTCATCACCGCCTACCAGTCGTACCTGCGCGCGCTGCCCGACGGTGAACGATGGGGGAACCCGAACGTCATCTGGCGTGCAGGCAATCCCTGGTGGGAGGATCAGGTCGACGCCGATACCGCGGCGGCAGAGCTGAGCCGTTTGGTGGGCGGGCTGGCATTGCCGGCTGAAGCGGCACAGCGCTGGAACGCGTTCATCTCAGCGGCACGCAGCCACTCGCCGTATTCAGGCTGGAGCAAGGAGTTGGGTTATCTCTTCGACAAGCTTGCCGAACGCGCCACTGAGTTACGACGGGGCGATGCGACCGTGAAGCTGAACCGGACGAACTGTCAGTTGAATGGAGAGCTTGCGCGCTCGACGCAGGCACTGATGGCCCACGTGGTGCGCACCGAGATGCGCGCGGCGCTCACGAGAACCACAGGGATACACGGCCTGCTCTCGACCTATGAGTGGCACTACGATGCCGCGATGCGCCGCAGCGGCAGCCTCAGCTTCGCCGATGCGCAGCATCTGCTGAGCCCCACGAGCGGTACCGGAGGTGGAATAGCGCTGAGCGGAGTTGGCGGCGAATCGCGCCTGTATATCGACTACCGCCTCGACGCGCACCTCAACCACTGGCTGCTGGATGAATTCCAGGATACGAGCGACCTGCAATGGACGGTTCTGGAGAACCTGATCGACGAGGTGATTCAGGATGATTCAGGTCAGCGCAGTCTCTTCTACGTCGGCGACGTGAAGCAGGCCATCTACGGCTGGAGGGGCGGAAATCCTCGGCTGTTTGAAGTGCCCCTGGCTCGTTACCCCGGACGAATCGAGATCCTGCCGCTGAGCGAGTCGTTCCGTTCGTGTCCCCCCATCATCGATCTAGTGAATAGCCTCTTCGGAGATCTCGCCTCCTCGGCATTGCCGGAGCGGACAGTGTCGCGCTGGCAGCGTCACTGGGCAACGCACAGATCGGCACGCACGGTAGCGGACGTCACTGGCCTTGCCGCCCTGCTGGAACCACAATGCGAGGCAGGCGCACGCACCCCCACACCCGAGGACCGATACCGCCTGGTGGCTTGCCTGCTGCGGGAGGTGCAGCCACTTGCCAGAGGCTTGTCCACCGCAGTCCTGGTGCGCTCCAACGATCAGGGTAAGGCCATCGTCGATCTGCTGCGGACCGAGTGTCCCGAAATGACAATCGTGCACGAGGGTCGGGCCGCCATCAAGGACAACCCGGTCGTGGCCGTGCTCCTGGCCCTCGTCACCTTCGCCACCCACCCCGGCGACACGCTCGCATGGAGACATCTGCAGATGAGTCCGTTGCATCAGGTGATCGCCAACCTGCGGCTTGACAGAAACTCGATCTCACCTTACATGCTGCGCGACATCCAGACCCACGGATTCCAGCAGACGCTGCGGATCTGGGGCCGGCATCTGAATCGTGCGGCGCCTTTGGATAGCTTTGGCAGGCTGCGGCTGGAGCAGTTCCTCGCGGCGGCAGGCGAGTTCGATGCGAGCGGCAGCACCGACTGCGACCGCTTCCTTGTGCACATCGATCACTACGAGCTTCACGATGCGGCGGCGGACGATGCCGTACGCGTCATGACGATTCACCAGGCAAAAGGGCTCGGCTTCGACATGGTGATACTGCCCGAACTGGACCGGAACACCATGGTGCGCAGTCGTGACTTAAGCTTCTTGCTCTCGCGTGACACGAAGACGCAGCGCCCTCGCTGGGCGCTGCAATTACCGAGGAGAGTGGTCGCCGTTTGCGACGACGTACTGCGGGAAGAGGTCGAAGACTGCGATGCGGATACCGCCTTTGAATCACTGTGCCTGCTCTACGTTGCCATGACACGCGCCAAACGTGCACTGTACGTGGTTACGTCATACCCCGGACGGAGCTCACAAGTGTACAACCAACCGGCACTGGTGAAGGAACGATTGGTGGGCAACAGCAAGGCTACCGAGGCAGATGGAGAGGCCGTGACTCTCGGCGGGCAGACATTCACCATGCTCTACTGCCGCGGGTCAACGGAATGGCACCTCGCAGCGCCTCTGGCACAGACCGGGGCTCAGCGCGAGATGGCCGTACCTGATGTCGCCGGCATCCTGACCGTCCCGTGCCGTCGTTCGCAGCTCACCGCAGTGCGCCCATCCGAGGCGGACAACCTCGACCCAAGGGCAGGGGACCTGTTCGACCCGGCCCGCCAACAGCGACTCGATGCCGGAATCGCGGTGCACTCCCTGCTACAGGGTATCGACTGGAGCGACAACGACCCCGAACCTGCGATCGAACAGTGGAATACCGGCTCCACACTGTCCAGTGAGACCCGCGAACACGCCGTAGCCCATGTCCGGCAGGCGCTCGCCAGCGCGTCCATTCGGAGGCACCTCGCCCGGCCACAGGGCCGCATCGTCCTCTGGCGCGAGCGACATTTCGACGTTGTCGCTGGCGGCCGCTGGATCACCGGCAGCTTCGACCGCGTTGTGCTGGAACAGGATGCTGACGGAACAACCGTCGCGGCCACCCTGTATGACTTCAAGACGGATGACGTGCCGTTAGACTCGGTCTCCGCTCGAGCGACGCACTATCAACCGCAGATGATTCTCTATCGAGACGCGCTGGCGCACATACTGCGGCTTCCTCCTTCACGCATACGCATGGTGCTGCTGTTCACCGGCGCGGGCGTGGCGCAGGAGCTGCAGCCGGCACGAACGGACACCACCGGGCGGTGGTAGCGGCTTCGTGTCTGAAACCGTTGACACGCCGGACGCAGCAGGAGTCCGGCTCCGTGTCACAAATTGTGGCCCAGTGCGGATGCTGCTATACTGGCGCGGGCTCGGGGCCGCCGCCAACGGACACCACGGCAGCAGGGTGTCGCTGCAGGACTGTCCCACATGGACAACAGTCCCCTTGTGAATGCCCCCTCGATAGTCGATGACACGACAGCCACGTTTCTTCTACGGCTGGGTTATTGTGGGCATAGCCCTGGTCATGATGGCAACGGGCTATGCGTTGCGCAATACCTTCTCGGTCTTCTACCCCGTGCTCGTGGAGGAGTTCGCTTGGGACAGGGGCAACACCGCACTCATGTTCTCCTTCAATATACTCGTCTACGGCCTCACCGCGCCCTTCGCTGGCGGGCTGATCGACCGCTTCAGCCCCCGCCTGGTCTTTCCCATCGGGGTATGCCTCATGGGCGGGGCCGTGGCGCTGTGCGGCCTTGCTACCCGGCAGTGGCACTTCTACATCCTCTACGGGACCGTAGCCGCCTGCGGGCTCAGCATGTGCGGTTCAACCCCACTGAGCGCCCTGACCGCCAGATGGTTCGTGCGCAAGAGAGCGCTGGCCTTCGGCATATTCAACATGGGCTTCGGTCTCAGCCTGCTTGCCTCACCACTGGCGCAGTCGCTCATAAGCGGACTGGGACGAGAACAGGCGTATGTCGCGATCGGACTGCTGGCCATTGCCATCACCGTGCCACTACTTGTCATCTTCATGCGCGGCTCGCCGGCCGATAAGGGCACGATACCCGATGGCACACCACCAGTGACCTCCGGCGGCGACGTGCGTGTATCCCACATCGAAACTGAGTGGATGCGCACGGAGTGGACCTATCGGCGAGCGCTGACTGCACGCCCGTTCTGGTTGATGGCCGCCGCCAGTTTCTGCATTATGGGACTGGCGCAGCAGATAGTCATCGCTCACAGCGTCTATCTCTTCCGCGATGCCGGATTCAGCCCTCAACTTGCAGCCAATGCGTTCAGCTTCTATGGCATCGGCATCACCATCGGATACCTCTTCGCATACGTGTCGGACCGGGTGGGGAGGGAGCGCGTCCTGGCTCCCGGCTGCCTGGTGGCCGCCTTCGCCACCAGTCTGCTCTTCATGGTCAAGGAGCCGGCGGCGATGCCTCTCGCCTCGCTGTCGATGTTTCTGTGTGGCCTGGGCATGGGAGCGGCGGTGACGACGTTCTTCGCCACCGTGGCCGACCTTTTCCAGGGACGCAATTACGGCGCTATTCAGGGCCTCACAATACTGGGTTTCTCCATCGGCGGCGCCATAAGCCCGTGGCTGGCCGGACGCCTGCACGACACCACCGGAAGCTACGCACCCGCAGTGGCCATCGTAAGCGCAGCCCTCGTGCTGGGAGCGGCCTTCGTGCTTCTCGTCGCCCCCCGGAAGCTGCGACCCGTGGCCGCGGTGTTGGAACGAAGGGCACGTGAGGGGTGCTAGCGCTATGAGACGACCCCGGGTATTCTACGGCTGGATCGTGCTGGCCGCCGGCTTCACCATAATTCTGGTCGGCTACGCCATGCGAAACACCTTCTCTGTCTTCTATCCGGTTATCGTGAACGATTTCGGCTGGACCCGCGGCAGCACCGCCCTGATGTACTCACTCACGCTGCTCTCGTACGGACTCTTTGCGCCGGTGGCCGGCAGCCTGGCGGATCGGTTCAAGCCGAAGTACGTCCTGGCCGTGGGCGGAGTCATTGTCGGCGCCGGCATCGCACTCTGCAGCGCGGCATCCTCGGTGTGGTATTTCTACCTGGTATACGGCGTGATGGTAGCCATCGGGCTGAGCCTTATCGGCATAACTCCCCTGGTCTCCGTATTGACCCACTGGTTTGGCAGTAAGCGAGGCGGAATGGTCTTCGGCATACTGGGAGCAGGTTTCGGCGTGAGTCTCGTGTCCGCCCCGCTATACCAGTGGCTCATCTCGAACCACGGCTGGCGCAACGCGTACGTCATCATCGGGCTGTGCGCCATCGCCAGCATCGTGCCGGTCAGCCTCTTTCTCATGCGCCGCAGTCCGCAGCAGCAGTTGCTCATTGAGCAGCAGTCCGGAGCGGCCACCGGAGCCGGCGCGGAGGAGCCCGAGCCCTCCCGGGCGCACCAATGGACGGTTCGCGAGGCGCTGCGCACCAGGGCGTTCAGACTGTTTCTGCTCATCGGTATGTGCAATATGGGTTTGGCGCAGCAGATCACCATCGCCCATCAGGTGTACTATCTGCAGGACGTCGGGCATGATCCGATGCTGGCTGCCAGCGTGTTCGGCATCTTCGGACTCTCGTTCGCAGCCGGCAACCTCTCGAGTTCACTGTCCGACCGTTTTGGTCGAGTCCCATTCTTCGTGGCCGGCTGTATGGTTACCGCGGGCAGCATACTGCTGCTTAACGTGGCGCCCAGTCCGGATTCGACACTCGTTCCCGTGCTCTTCGCCATGTGTGCCGGCTGGGGCCTCGGCGTGACTCCACCGACGTGTTTCGCAGCGCTGGCCGACCGGTTCCACGGCAGGAACTACGGCGCCATTCACG
>CAYNXN010000015.1:0-17161 GCA_964401175.1 uncultured Dehalococcoidales bacterium
CAGACTCCACCTGGTTTCGCGACGGATGCCGTCATGTGCTGTCCCACTTCGCCGGACTGGACCTCAGGGCGGCCTACCACGTGGAGCACCACCCGGCGTGGGTGGACTTCGACCTGCGGGACGTCCTGACGCCGGTGGTGAAGGCGCTGGAGCAACCCGGCGCCGCCTCGCGCGCGCCGGTTGTCGCTGTCCGTGCATTGGAGTTCTTCCCCGCGTCGCCACTTCCGAAGACAGACCGGCATGTGATGCCGCACTAGCGCGGTACGACGCGCCCCAAGGAGGTTGGTAGTGAATCAGGAGATACTGTACGGACCTTCATACTCCCTGGCCCGCGTCAGGCTCGAGGCCGGAGAGGAGATAAACGCCGAGTCGGGTGCGATGGTGTCGATGTCGTCCGGCATCGAGATGCAGACGTCCGCGAAAGGAGGGCTCCTGTCCGGACTGAAGCGCAGCCTTCTCGGCGGTGAGAGTTTTTTCATCAATACGTTCGTGGCTGCTACAGCGGGAGAGGTGACGTTCGCGCCTCCTCTGCCCGGCGACATAATGCATATGGAGTTGACCGACCGGGCGATGATGGTGCAGTCCACCTCCTATCTCGCTTCCTCGCCCGGATTGACCGTGGACACGAAGTGGGCCGGTGCGAAGGGTTTTTTCGCCAAGGAGGGACTCTTCCTCCTGAAGGTGAGTGGACGGGGGCATCTGTTTGTGTCGAGCTATGGAGCCATCCATGAGGTCCCGCTTGCCGCCGGGGAATCCTATACCCTGGATAACGGCCACATGGTCGCGTTCGACGAGTCGGTGAGCTACAACGTCCGTCGCGTCGGCGGCATGAAGTCGACCCTTTTCAGCGGCGAGGGGCTCGTCTGCACGTTCACCGGACCGGGACGTGTGTTCCTGCAGACGCGCAGCGAGGACGCATTTCTGTCCTGGCTCATTCCCCATCTTCCCAAGAGCAACAGCAGTTCGCGATAGGTCCCTGCCGGCGTATCATCGGCTAGGCCGTTCTGGTGGGGCGCCCGGGTATCGAAGGCCCCTTGCGCCCCGGGAGGTGACTGACGTGAAGACGCTCCACGAGCCTGCAAGGGATATCCCTGTCGTGGCTGAGACCGACGTGCTTGTCTGCGGGGGTGGCGTCGCCGGAGTGGCCGCAGCATGCTGGGCGTCGCGCCTTGGCGCCCGCGTCGCGGTCCTCGAGAGGTATGGCTTCTTCGGGGGTCTCGTCACCCAATCCCTGGTCATCACCACACCTCCCCTGAACAACGGGTTCGGCGCGGAGGTGGCCGCGAGGCTGGAGGCCGACGGCAACTACGGCCTCGTTGCCAACCAGTCGACGGACTACGCCGCCTTGCGTTTCCACGCCATCGAGCCGGAGATGCTGAAGTACGAGCTGGGCCGGATGCTGCTCGAGGCGGACGTACGATGCCTTCTCCACACGTACGTTGTGGGAAGCGTTGTCGAGGACGGCGTGCTGCGCGCCGTGATTACAGAGAGCAAGGCCGGGCGGCAGGCCATCTTCGCCAGTGTGTTCGTCGATGCCACCGGGGATGCGGATGTATGCGCCGCCTCGGGAGCGGCGTGGGCCGTTCCCTCCGTGCCTCCTCCGACCACCCTCATGTTCAACATGGTCGGCGTAGACACGGAACGAGTGATTGCCGAGATCGGCAACTGGAGCAACCTGCGGTCGGTCGTGAAGCGGGCGCGCGACGAGGGAGAGCTCGAGTTCGACCTCGGACTCACGCTCGACCGTGGAGCGCCCGGCGTCTTCGCGCAGGACCTCGTGCATCCCGGGGAGTTGAACGTCTGGTCCGGCAATCTGCAGGGAGTGGATGGGCTGGACCCTGCGGACCACACGCGTGCGGAGTTCATCTGTCGGGAGCACGCCATGCGCCTGGCGCGCTTCCTCATCGGGCGGGTGCCGGGATTCGAGCAGGCGCGTGTCGAGTACACGGCCACGTTGACCGGCGTCCGAGGAACGCGCGTGGCCCAGGGGACACTGGCTCCGACCATGGATGAGATGACGGCGACCGTCTATCCCGATACAGTGTGCAAGCCGTATTTGCACACGCCGCTGCGCGTGCCGTACCGCTCTCTGCTGCCGCACGGCGTCGAAGGACTGCTGGTCGCCGGCCGCTGTCTCTCGGCCGATCCGGACGGCATCGGCATGTTGAGGCTGATTCCGCCCTGCTTCGCGACTGGCCACTCTGCGGGCGTCGCCGCCGGCCTGGCTGTCCGGCGAGGCTGCGCGCCGCGGGCGCTCGACATCGCGGAACTGCAGGAAGAGACTTCCCGTAGCGGCATGGACCTGAGTCCGTAGCGATGCCGCTACTTCAGGTGACGCTGCCGTAGCGTCGTCGCGAGCAGACTGGCTAGCCGGGTCTTGTCACGCTCGCCCCTCTCCAGGGCATCGAGCAGAACCGGCGTGCACTCCCGCACCTCGTCGTTGGGCCCTGGCAGGTTGACGATGAGCGCCTCGCCTATCGAGCCCACTGCTATTCGCACCCCCGCCTTGACGTGCCTGCCGGTGGCGGGATACTGGACCACCCAGGAAGTCGCCGCGCCGGGGTCCAACCGCTGAGTTGCCTCAATCGTCTGGTCCTTCCCCTCCGCTCCCACCCCGCCCGTGGTGATGGCCAGGCCATGCGCCTCGTGGAGCGCGCTCTCGATCGCGTTGGCAATGGCCAGCGAGTCGTCCGGCAGTGGCGGGGCAACCGACACCTGGTAGCCAGCTGCGGCCAAGGCGTCCCTCAAGAACGGGCTGTTCGTGTCCGCAATGACACCTCGGACCACCTCGTGTCCGGTGGGGAACACCTTCACACGCCGCAGGAACGCTTGGCTCATTTCCCGCGCCATAGATTCGGCCCTTGCGACTACCTCTTCGGTCATGGCGGGGTCGAGGCTCAACATCTGCAGGATGCCCTCGGAATGGATGGAGGTGCGCTCGCTCACCAGCACGCCGCTCACGCCTCCGAGCGCTGCCAACAGGGCCTCCTCTCTTCCGGCTATCTGCCGAACGTCGAGGGTCTGTCGCAGCACGTCCAGTATGATGTGGTCCGGTCCGGCGTCGACAACCAGCACGTCGGCGCCCTCAAGCCCCAGCGCGCGCGCCGCTGCCGCGGCGACGTCACTGAGGTTGGCGTTCGCCAGGGACACATCCTGTATCCACAGTTCGGTCTTGCCAATCAGGTTCATTTCCATGTGCGTGTCTTCCCGTTGCTGCACTCGCCGTGCTTGTATGGTCCCACGATGTCCATGCTCATGTCGAGCAGGGGAGCATCGATAACGGCCCGGCCGATATCGACGATATCGATGTCTTCATCCTGCAACGTGGGCAGGTCGGCGATAGCCAGCCCACCCGAGTAGGCGATGAGCACGCGCGTCCGGACTCCGTGCGCATGCAGAAAGGCTGATGCCTTCCGGGCGTCTTCGATGCGTCCGGTGTCCACCATGAGGACATCGGCGCCGGCGATTGCCGCGGCGAGCGCCTCCTCGCCGATCGGCGCCGTCTCTCCCCGGATCTGGATGGCGGTGACTCGCTGGCCCAGCTTGTGCGCTTCGCAAAGGGTCGGGGAGATGCCTCCCAGCATGCGCACGTAGTTCTTGTCGAGATAGACGAAGTTCTGGTCCACGAGCCTCGTCGGCATCCCTCCCGTGCTGATGGCCCGCCTCAGCGCCTGTTTCAGTTCGCCGGGCATCTTCTTCCATGCTCCGCACACAACCCGCAGGCGACCGGCCGATTGCCGTGCGCGTGCTGCGGCCGTCGCGACGCCGGAGCATTTGGCCACGGCGCCGATAAGGACCTCCTCGCACAGCGCCATTTGCTTCGGCCCGCCGGCGAACTCGGCGACGACCGTGCCGGCCCGCAGCGGCGCACCTTCAGGCAGCAGCGTCAGGAAGGTTACGCCGATCTCCTCGCCAAGTTCGCGGAGCGATGCACTGCCGGAGAACACTCCGTCAGCGCAGGCACAGACCCTCGCTCTATAGCTTCGCTCCCCGACGGGCTCGAAGAGCAGGTCACGTATGTCTATTCCGGCCTTCTCGGTGTGGCGTAGCATCCTATTTGGACAGCACGGAGTACCTGCCGAACGGGACGAACGCGACTCTCGCCTTCTCCCCATGCTTCTTCAACGCCATCTCAAACGCCTCCTGTAGGGAGGCAACGGCGGTGAGCCCGGCAGCCCGGGCGTCGGCAAGGTTTCTCTCGTCGGTTACGACCAGGACGTTCCGCGTCATCATCGCCTTGTAGAGCGGGTACCAGATGCAGCCCGCCCACAATTCTCGCTCCCGGGTGAAGAAGCTGCGCAGCACGCGCTCGTGATTCGCGGCATTCGCGGGCATGTAGTCCGCCATCAGGTCCATGAGGGCGAAACCTGGCCAGCTGCCATATCCCGGACAGGGCGACGCCAGGATAATCGTTGCCCCCTCTTTCGAGACCGGCAGACAGTTCACGATTGCCCAGTTGGTGTGGAAGAAGAGGTGGTCGGTGGGGGCGGAGGAGCCGGTCACGACGATGTCCGCCTTGTCCTTCATATCCTTCATGTTGAACCGGTAGATGCTGTCGTAGGCCTCGACGGCCTTCTTGTGTGATTCCGCCGGACTGCCCGCGTTGACGAAGACGACGTCCCAACTGTTGCTCACGATGAGATTGATGCCCATGTCGATGCCCGCCATCCTGAGTGCCTCATACTTGTCCTGTTGCATGCGGCAATCATTGTTGCCGGGCTTGCAGTCGGGTGCCAGCGCCATGACGTGATTCGTCTCAATGGTCTCGTTGGACGACACCCCCGGAATCACCATGCCGGACCCGCCGTAGCCCCAGAGGGTCGCCTGCGTGGTGCTGATGGTGATGACGGCGTCGGCCTCCCGTACCTCCTTCAGTATCCAGAGCGGTGTTCCCGCCGTCGTCACGCCGACGAAGGAGTAGCGGTCGGGGTTCGACGCGTCGTTGCACGATATGCTGATTCCGGCGTCGACCACCTGTTTGCCGACGCGGTGCGCAATCTCTTCCTGCGACAGCGCGGGCACCTTGCCGTTCGCAATCACGATACGAACCTCGGCTCCGGTGTCGCGTACTCTCTTGATGAGAAGCGGGAGCACGCCGTCGACCGGCGCCGCCCGGAACTGGTTCTCGACAATCAGGACGACCTTGTTTCCCTTCTTGACCGCCTCACGGAAGCCCAGGCCGGCAACCGGCTTGTCGATTGCGTTCTCGACCGCGCGCGCCAGGTCCGGCACCGCGGAGGGCTCCTTCGGTATGAACTGGTTGGTCAGATTGGCGTCCGGAACCTCCAGTTCGAGGGCGACGCCTCTCTCCTCTGCTGTCTCGTACGGCACCCTTATCTTCATCACCCACCTCCTGTCTTCTGATTCTCAACCAGCCGGTCCCGGGCGTCAAGCGCTTCAGGCCACCTGTGAGGGACCCCCGGGCGGCCGTGCAGTTGTCGACCGGTGGAGCGGGCGACAACCGCCATGGCTGCTCTGGCCCGTCCCCGCTGGTCTACTGTCGTCTACTTCAGGCCTCTCTGCTTCAGCCACTTCGGCATGAGCGTGGCGTCAACCTCCCGGTTGACCTCCGGCGCCCTTGCCAGCAGTTCCTCGGCCAGCGGCCGGCTGCAGTTGATGCCGCCGCCGGCGCCGTCGAAGATGATGACCTTGTCCGTCTTCGCCAAGTCGTAGGCGTGAGCCATCGCGGTGTCGAGATCAGGCACGATCTCCTTGGCATAATCGGGAAACTCGATGTTCTGAGAGTCCTCGCGGAAGAGTCTGGCGTGGTCCTCCCCGACGATGATGGTGGGTGTGTGCTTTGCCCAGAAGACGGATGGATAGCCGACCCATGCGTAGTTGACAACACAGGCCTTGATGGCCGGGTTCATCGGTGGAGTATTCGGAAGCAGAGGTTTCTCATCCTCTCCATAGTACGACTCCGTATACCACGTGTAGGAGGGAAGAGGCTCGTCCAAATCGAGCAGGTCGATGTTGGCGCTGCAGAAATTTGCGTAGATGACGCCGCCGCTGAATACGTACGGAACGGGGGCACAGAAATCAAGCACCGCGATGGCGTCATCGATTCTGCCAAGCAGCGTCATCATCTTGCCGTAGGTCGCCATGTTGAGTGCAGTAACCTCTCTGTTGAGTGCGTAGAGGTCGTTGTTGGCAGTCACGCCGACGATTCCGGCCGGACTGGGCTTGAAGAAGCAGGCGAACGTCCACTTGTCCTGAACGAACTTCGAGTTGAAAATGGCTCTTGCGGTGAAGTTCGCCCCGCGCGGGCCGAGATTCTGGTGATAGGTGGATCTACTCTCGATGCGGGCATATGACATGGAGAAGGGCTTCACCGCCCTGTCGACATGGCGGTGGAAGTGTATCTCTCTCACGTCGCTGTTATGCGTGTGTACCACCCACGTGGCGTCGTACGCGCGCTTGAGACCGTAGAGGGTCCCTATCTCAGTCTCGATGGGTATCCCCTCATCGATGGGTGCGATTCCGCGGGCTTTGCCAGGGCCGAAGTACTCGTCTAGGCCGAAGCGCTTGATGTACTCCTCGGTCTCTCGGAAGCGGAGCCCGACACCTGCCCTGAGGCGGATATCCGTGCATCCGGTCCTCTCCTGGATGACGTCTTTGATGGTCTTCAGCATCTCCGTGTAGGGACCGCCGCCGAGGATGGTCCAACCGTGATGCGACCCGAGCAGGTTCACCGAGTCGCCCGGCTTGATCATGTCCATATTGACCTGTGCCAGAGCTTCGCGTGTGGCCTGGCGCATCATCTCCGGATTCTCTGGCGGCCAGAAGACCGCAGGGGCATCTGGAAAGAGGTCCCTGGCTTTCACGAACACCATCCCGGGCAGGTCAGCCGCACGTTTGCCGACGCAGGAGGGCGCCACGCCATAGACTGACTGTCGCGGGGGAATTGGGGGTAGTGCCTTGGTAAGCTTGTCAGCCATCATTCGTCTCCTTTGGCTTCGACAACTCGCTCCATGAGTTCTCTGTCAGCCTCGAAGTAGAATTTCTTGTACTCCGGGTTCTTGACCACCGAGTCAGGCAAATCCCAGTTTGTCGGAGTCAGCCCGTACCACTGCCATCCCGGCGCCTTCTCGAGTTTCACGCCAGCCTCAGTGAGGAGACGCAGTATTGGCTGGATACACTCGACGGTGCAGCCGGTTCGTACGCCGGTCTGTCGAGAGATCTCCTCCGGTGTCTTGGCGCCCAGCACTATGGCTGCCGCCACTTCGCGTGCCCTGGTGCCCGTGCAGTAGCAGATGACTGCTTCGGGATTGAAGTGAGCCTTCTTGCAAAGGGCGATGACCTCGTCCCTGGGCGCCTTCGTCCAATCAAGTTCGATGACCTTCTTCTCTTTCAGGGCTACCAGCTTAATTGCAAGGACGGGGCACCGGCTCTCGCAATTGCCGCACCCGCTGCAGGTTTCGCGATTCACCGACGCTTTCTTGTCCTCTCCCACCCGGATTGACTCCGTCGGGCACACCTTCTCGCAGGTCCTGCACCCCGTGCAGATGGCCGGGTCGACAACCGCCTGTGTTGTTACGATTCGCAACTCAATCACCTCCTTTCATTGCGCCGCTGTCCTAGGAGAAGAGCCTTCCGCCGTCTTTCACGCTCGACCGGCCCGGTGGACACGCGCGTCGTGTCCCGGCTGCATCGTGGAAACGTGTCGGATGCTCCGGTTCCAGCGAAATCGCACGCGATACGTTCCAGGAAGCGCGTGGCGATAGCACACTGGTTCTCACTACGTCCTCACCTCGTGCGGCAGACCGGCGCCAACTGGCCTGCCCGCCCAAAGAGCCTCGAGGGCCTCCACGCTCGGCCTGGGCGACTCAGGGTCCTGATAGCCGAGACGATAGCTGATGACTTCCGCTCCCAGCTTCACAAGGGGGGCGAATCGCTCTTCCAGTTCCGGCTGCATCCGGACCAGCGGACCGGATATGCTCATGGCCGCCACCGCGTTACCTCGCGCATCGCGTATCGCCGAGGCGACGCAGACGACTCCCCTGTAGGAGCCCTCGGTGTCGAAGGCCACTCCGCTCCGCCTTACTTCCTTCAGTTCCTCCTTAAGCTGTTTCTTACTCGTGACCGTCAGGTCAGTGAGAGGCGGCAGTTGCTCTAGGGGGTAAAGCCTGTCAAGTTCTGCTTCCGAAAGGTGACCCAGCACCGCCTTGCCCATCGACGATGCATATGCGGGGTACACCGAGCCAACTTGCTGTGCCACGCGGAATGCGTGTTTAGATTCCTCCTTCATGATCAACACCACGTTGCCTTCGTCGAATATGGACACATTGATCGATTCGCTTGTGAGGTCATTCAACACGGTCAGGATTGGCCTGGACGCTTCAGAGATATGCGTCGTTCGCAGGTAGAGAGTGCCAATTGCGTAGAGCGATGGCCCGACCATGTATCGGCCCCTGCTGTCACGGCACAGCATACCGCCCTGCACAAGAGCCTTCAGCAGCCGGTGAACGGTGGACACCGGCAGGTTCACCTTCCTGGCCAGCTCGCTCAGTCCCAACACCGGCTCTTGTGGCGTGAATGCCCTGAGCAGCACAAGTGTCCGGCCCACCGACTGTACCACTTCCGTCTTCTGCATCGTGGAAGAGACTTCCGGAATACGGGAACCTGTGTCGAGGTTACCACACCGTCTGTGCAGTGTCAACGCGTTGTACTCGTCGGCTCTACACTCGTAAGTATGATGAGGGAGGGGTGAGTTGAAAGCACCTGCCGTCCTCTGTAGCTTTGGGCTAGCAAGGACTCAAAGGAAGGAGGAGCAGCAGGTGCGCGACGATTCTATCACCGTGTTGTTGGGGTTGCCGGAGTTGCGAGTGAGGGACGAAGAGGAGACGGACTACGGCATCAGGGTGCAGGTGGAGTACCGGGAGAGCGAGGCGCTATGTCCGGGATGTGGGGAGATGACGGCGAGGGTGTACAGCCGGCGGGCGCACGTGAAGCGGGACCTGCGGTTGTGGCAGAAGCCGGTCTAGCTGGTGTTGCGCAAGCGGCGCTTCCGGTGCCGGAGTTGCGGCAGGTTGTTCAGCGAGCCTGATCCGGTGTGTGGCAGGAGAAAGCGCACGAGCGAACGCTTCCGGAGCTACCTGGGACGGAAGACGCTGATGCGGGGCTGCGTGACGGAGGAGGCGCGGCGGCTGCTGGTCGCGGAGGCGAGCCCACTACCTGCTGTAGTGCTGGGGCTGGATGAGTTCTCAATCAGGAAAGGGCAGGTGTGCGACACGGCGATAGTGGATCTGGAGCGGAGAGCAATGATGGGCGTGGCGTGTGTGGGCATCGCCAGGAAGAGGTGGCAGCGTTCTTCACCGCCTTGCCGTAGCCGGAGGAGGCGAAGGTGGTGGTGATGGATATGCACGAGCCGTACCGCCAGGCGGTGGCGCTCTGTCTGCCGCAGGCACGGGTGGCGGTGGACAAGTTCCACGTCATGGCGCACGTGCAACGGGCACTGGATCAGGTGCGCACCAGCATAGAACCGCGGCAGGGGAAGCGAGGGGAGCTGTTCCGTACGCGGTATCTGCTGCTGACAGCGGCGGAGCGATTGACGCCGAAGGCTCGCTTTAGGCTGGCGGTGCTGCTGAGCCACCATCCCGAACTGCGCCGCGCCTGGCTCTGCTGAAGGAGTCATTCCGGACCTGGTATCGCACCGGGGACAGAGACACAGCCGAGGCGCGACTGAACCGGTGGGAGCACTCAATCCGGGAACGCGGCCCTGCACCGTTCCAGGCCCTGTGCCCCATGCTGCGGCTGTGGCGCGAGGCGATCCTCAACTACTTCGACCATCCGTACACCAACGGCTTTCTCGAAGGCAAGAACAACCGCATCAAGGTCGTTAAGCGCATGGCCTACGGCTATCGCAATCCGCAGAACTTCAGACAGAGAATCATGCTCACCAACAGGCGGGAGGACCAGCCTATCGCTGCATGAGGACCATCGCACTTATTAACGCACAACCTCCAACGCTGACGAACGTACGATGCCGTGAAAGGCTGGAACATGCGTCCATGCCTCTCACGGCAGATACGTCCATCAGATGAACCGTTGCACGATCCATCTCTCGATACCGCCCAGCAATTCGCCTGCAGAACGGAAGCAGAGTGGACGACACTCCGGCATGCCGTCCGAACATCCGTACGAACCGCCAGTTCGGAATCGACTCCGTCATTTCACTCGATCGCCCAGCAGCCGCAAGCCACCTCTTAGATTCTCTTTGGAAAGGTCAGGGTGATTGTCAGCCATCCGAAAAACCAACCTAGCCAAGCCGCCAAGACCGTCCAAATGAGGGTAGCGAAGATGATTGTGTATGGATTCGTTCCGAGTCCCAATGCCGGAATGCTACCGGTGAAATACACCGCTAGGAACAACGTCAGTCCGTTGAACACAGCCAACGTTCCGGCTGTCAAGGACTTGGACTTCGGCATCAGGTATACCATTATGGTCACCCAGACTAAGGCGCCAATTGCTAGACCCACGAAGAGGCTCAGATTCAGGCCTGCAAGGGCGACGCCGGTGAGTATCCAAAGAGCACCAAACAGTGCCCCAAATGGCAACGATGGGATTATTAGCCTCCAATTGCTCGGCGATGGGCCAAGCGCGAAGTACTCCGCCCAGACGATGAAGGACACCCAGACCGGAAGGTTGAATCTCCCTAGGAACAGTGCGAATGGCAACGAGATGACGCACACAATGGATATTGCCCAAGGCAACGGTATTCTCTGCACGACATTCTTCGAAGTAGTATTCTGGCTCATGTCTTCATCCTCCTTCAGCAAACTCACAAGTCCCGTGAACGCAATATGACCATGTCCGAGATGTGCCCGTCATCCCTCACCAACCTGCAAAACGCCAAATCATGCGGTCCGTGTGAGGAGGCAAACAGCAAGAATACGGCATCGTATGCCTCAGAGCGCTAGTTCCAGGTGAACTAGCTGAAGGTGACCCACTCTGCGATCGTCGGGAAAGCGTTGTAACAGAAGATCATCTGGTGGATGCCAACTTCCTGGTCGTAAGGGCTGATCGTCGCGCAACAGTTGTTCGCCACAATCACCCGATACCCTTTCTGGGAGGCCCCGTTTGCCGTATGCAAGACACAGATGTTCGTGCAGGTCCCGCCGATAATGATGTTCTTGATGCCAAGCTGCTTTAGCTTCGCATCCATACCCCAAGCGGGTTCCTCGAACGCTCCATACCATTTCTTTTCGATGATATGGACGCCGCGGCCTTGGGCCATGGGAGCTAGTTCATCAATGATCTTCTCTCCCCAGCCACCTCTCTCGCCCAATGGCGGCCAGAGATCTCTCCACACTGCGGGGTAGGCCGGATCGTTCTTCTCAAAGACGTTCTTTGTGAAGATTATTGGGGCACCCGCCGCCTTGGCTTTTTCAATCAGCACCTTGATGTGCGGCGTTGCTTGGTCCGCCAGCGGCCCCACATACAGGGCACCACCATTCGTGTGGTAGTCGTTCTGAAGATCGACCAGAACGACAGCAGTGTCCTTGCTCGAGACTGTAATCGGCTTGATATAGAAAGCCATCGTGTACTACACCTCCTTAAATCAATACGTGAACTGATCCCCTACTGATTTGCACTCCTCACGCGGACTTGTTCAGGTGACCAGCCTGGTATGAATCCGGCACCCCTCCCCGTGCCGGGTATCTGATCGCACGGTTCGCTTCCCAGAGAGCAATGACGTCCAAGATTCTCGCATCCGTTTGGTCGCGCGCTGAAGGCAAAACATAAGCTCATGACTGGTTGGTTCCGCACCTGCGCTAGCTGCGGGAGCAAGTCGAACTGTAAGACATCCGCTGAGGCAGACCACAGGGCTCAAGACTCTCATCCGCACGCCAACTGCCCCCGTGGATATGGGCAACTGGACCTTCCTGGCGAACTCGCTGACGCCAAGCGCCGGTGCCTGCGGCGCAAATGCCCTTCGCAGCATCAGCGTGCGCGCTACCGATTGCACGGAGTCCGTTTTCCTCATGGTGGAAAACAATTCCAAGATGTGGGAACTGATGGTGACGGTATCACATCACTTGTGTGCTGTCAACGGATAGAATGCTCCTGTGTTGATGGTCTACGATTCTGTCCTCCCCTGACTGTTCAGCGAGAATGTCCGCATGCAGGAGGTGTCGACCTCTCGCGGAGAGTGGTGGAGAAGATGGCCGCTGCGACGTGCCCATGCATGGTGCCGGGATCCTGGTCGTCGGTTCGAACAGCGAGATGCGGTACCATAGGCGGTGATGACAACGGCGTCGCAATTCGTCCGCCTGAGACGCTGGCAAGGAGGCAATGATGGACAGGGATACATATGTGAACAGGTTCAGCCGAATGCAGAAAGAGTTGCAGAAGAATGGCATCGACCTCGCTCTCTTCGCCGACCGTGAGAACCTTACCTACTATACAGGCATGACGAATTTCGACTGCCTTTCGATGGTTATTCCGGCGAAAGGCGAGCCGCGACTCGTCTCTCTCTGGCTGGATGCGGAATACGTGAGGTCACAGGTGCCGTCCCCGCACGTTGAGAGCTACGTCTTCCCCGCCACCAATCTTGGCACGAGGACTGGTGAGGTTATCCGTGAGATGGGCTATGGCTCTCCTCGGATGGGCTTCGGAAAGTACTTCGTCGAGTTCAGCGTGTTCGATGCGCTGCGAAAGGCCTTGCCCGGAGCGGAGTTCATCGGCATGACCACTAGCTGCTACAGGGTCAGGTCAATCAAAGACGATAGTGAGATAGCGCTCATGCGGCGTGCCGGGCAAATTGTTTTGGAAGGCATGCGGGCGGCGATCAACGCCGTGGAGCCAGGTCGCCGGGAGAGCGAAGTCGCTGCCGAAGCTGAGTATGCAATGGGGAAGGCGGGGTCACAGGGCTCTCCCTTCCGCATGCAGGTGCTCTCTCACGAGCGCCAGATGCTCACGCATCCATATGCGGGAGACACCGCTCTGGCAAATGACCAGCCTGTCGTGATACACCTCGGCGCAACTTTCGAGGGCTATGTTGCGAAAATGTGCCGCACGGTTGCGCTTGGCAAAGTGGCGCCAGAGTCCGAGCACATCTACTCGGTGCTGATTGCTGCGCAACGCGCGGCTGTCGATGCCGTCAAGCCTCCGGTTCCGGTTCAGCGGGTGTACCAGGCGGCATACAAGGTTGTGGATGATGCCGGGTACGGCAGGAACTTCCTAGATGTCATCGGCTATGGCGTCGGCATTCGCCAGTCGGAGTTCTATCCTGTCATCGACAGGAACGGAGACCACGTCATAGAGAAAGACATGCTCATCGACATGCTGTTGCCCACCATATACAAGAAGGGTGTTGGCGGCCCGAGACTGACAGACACGATGCTGGTGACTGATGCCGGCATCGAGAACCTGACACCGTTCCCTGTGGAGATGGTGCGTAAATGAGGCTCGCATAGCCTGAAGTTCGAATCTACTCGTGTTGCCGGCACCGTCGCCCTGATGCGATAGAGGCACATGCCGATATGAGTCTGCATTTGGGTCTTGTTGCGTGATGATTGGGGGTACGGGTGCGCAACGGAGAGGGTGAGAGGCTGTTTGGCGCAAGTGCCGAGCGGGGGCGCTGGCTCCTGGTTGCAATTGGTTTCGCTGTGAACATCTGCCTTGGCAGCGTGTACGCCTACAGCGTGTTCCGGAATCCTCTACAGCATCTCTTTGAGACAACCACGTTTGAGAGCGGCCTCCCCTATATGGTGTTCCAGGTCGTACTTGCACTCCTCATGTACTTTGGCGGCGGCCTCATAAGCACAATTGGTCCGGGCAGAGTGGGAATGATTGGTGGGGCACTGGTTGGTGGTGGCTGGATACTGTCGGGACTGCTGCCGCAGGCAGTCCACAGCATCTGGGCCCTGGTTATAACGTACGGGGTGATTGGTGGCGCCGGAGTTGGCCTTGCTTATGGCGGGCCGCTCGCGGTTGCGACTCGATGGTTTCCAGACAAGAAGGGTCTGGCGGTGGGATTGACCATCACCGGATTTGGTGGCTCCCCATTCGTGACCGCCAACGTGGCGCAGCCTCTCATCGCAAGTAGAGGACCTCTCGCGACGTTCCTCATAATGGGCGCAGTATTCCTGGTGGTGGTTGTTGCACTGTCGTCGCTGCTGCGGCTTCCGCCGGATGGATGGAGGCCTGTTGAGGCTCGGACTCCGACCGGTGAAGCGGTTCAACCTCGTGAGATGCCCACGCAGGCCATGGTCAGGACCCCTGCCTTCCGAGGGCTGTTCTTGGTCTATTCCATTGGTTGCATCTCCGGGCTGATGGCTATTGGCATATCCAGCCCGGTGGCCACAGACGTTATTGGCCTCGATGCCGCAATGGCGGCCACGCTGGTTGGGGTGTTTGCTATCCTCAACGGCGTGGGACGGCCTGTTTTCGGATGGCTGACCGATCGCATCACGCCCCGCTGGGTAGCGACTCTTTCGATGGTCATCATACTGGCGGCCTCCCTGCTGATGCTACGCGCAAGGCCGGGGACAGTCTGTCTTTACGCCGTCTGTTTCTCAGCTCTCTGGATATGCCACGGAGCGTGGCTCACAATCGCGCCCACGTCTACAGCGAGCTTCTTCGGGTCGAAGAACTACCCGCGCAACTACGGAATTGTGTTCTTCGCATATGGGGTGGGCGCCATACTTGCCAACGTGATTTCTGGAAAGTCAGTGGATATGTTCGGTAACTACCACAAGGCGTTCATAGCGGTTGCGGCGCTGGCCGTTGTCGGCGCCCTAGTCTCGATTGCGATGCTGAAGCCGCCACGTGGCCACCAGACAGTTGCCGACACACAGTAGAGGGATGAGACGTGCCTCGATGCGAGATGTCCGTTTTCGGCACGCTGCAGTAGGACGCATTCGCATGCGCTACGGTGTGTCGGTCCTGCAGCCGCCCCGCGAGCCTCATGCTGAGTTGGGGTGAAGGCAAATTGCTCAGTTGCGCGTTGCCTTCATGAGGCTCGCCAAGTTCTTGCCGAAGCGCCAGGCCGTGTCGAGTCCCTCCTGGTCGTTGGCCACCTCGCCTTTCTCCCTGCCGAGGGCGAAGTTCCAGTAGGTTGAGCCGGTCATGTTGAACTCCAGCAGGTGGAACCAGAGGTTCATCTGCGTGAAGGCGAAGGTCATGCCTCCTCTCCTCGCCACCACCAGTGGGCCACCAACCTTGCCTCTGAAGACGTTCCCCGCGTTCCTGGCCACGTATCCGGTGCGGTCCATCAGGGCCTTCGTCAGGGAGGCGACAGAGCCGAAGTAGACCGGTGTGGTCAGGATGATGCCGTCCGCGGCCTTCATCTTCTCATAGATAGGCATCAGGTCGTCTTCGATGATGCAGCGTTCCTGTTGCCGGCAGGCCATGCAGGCGGTGCAGTGCAGGATGGTGCGTCCTGCCAGCGTGAGGTACTCCGTCTCTATGCCTTCCTCGGCGATGGCCCTGAGCGTGTGATTTGTGATGAACTCGCTGTTGCCACCCTCTCGTGGGCTGCCGGAGATGCCGAGTGCCTTCATCTGTTCCTCCTCTACAGGGCCGTGTCGCCGTCGCCGGTTGCTGCCGGCTTGACGCGACATCGTGGCATAGAGCGCTCGATTCTGCAAAGCTGCGGCGTGCGACCGCTTCCGGCCGGCGCAGCTGCGGACCTGCGCGAACGCGCGGTATGGCATTGCCGACTGAGCTTCCGGCAATGAAGTGCGTCCTGGAGACTGATTCAGGCTGAACCGCTGCTGACTGGAGGGGTCGGGCGGTGGGTATTCGAGGCGGCAGCAGCCGGCGCGCAACTGCCGCCTCGGCAGGCTGGGGGTTGCCGTCGCGCTGGTGACGCGGTGTACAATGGCCCGGAAGGCGCACTGCGCGATTGCCGGCGCCACAGTCTCTCGGTTCCCGGTCGTTGCCGCAGATGGTCGCGTCAATCCTGCGCGAAAGAAGGGAGAATCATCGATGGCGCAATTCGCGGATGGAACCGGCCACGCCGTGGCTCAGTATCTCGACAAGCCGCAGCGCGACATAACGCGCGAGGACCTTGTACGCTACGTGAAGCGGAATGGGGTCCAGTTCGTCCAGTTCCGCCATGTCGGCGGCGATGGTCGACTCAAGACGCTCAGCTTCGTCATCGAGAGCGAGCAGCAGCTTGACCGCCTCCTGGCGGAGGGAGAGCGTGTCGACGGCTCAAGCCTGCTCCCGTATGTCGACACCTCGTCGAGCGACCTCTATGTCGTGCCCCGCTACCGCACCGCGTTTCCCAATCCGTTCACTCCGTATCCCTGCCTGGATATCCTCTGTACGTACTACACGGGGAAGGGCGAGCGTCTTCCCGTCTCCCCCGAGAACGTCCTGTTGAAGTCGCAGGAGGTGTTGAAGGAAAAGACAGGGTTGACGCTGGACGCGCTGGGTGAGCTTGAGTACTACGTGGCGTTCCCCGAGCGGCATCTCTACCCCCTGAACCCGCAGCGCGGCTACCACGAATCCTCGCCCTTCTCCCGCGGTGAATACCTGAGGAACGAGGTCATGAAGATGCTGGCCCTGGCCGGCGTAAAGGTGAAGTACGGCCACTCCGAGGTCGGCAGCATCTGCGAGAACGGCCAGGTGATGGAACAGCACGAGATAGAGCTTCAACTCGCGCCGATAGAGGAGGCCGCCGATCATCTCGCCATAGCTATGTGGATGCTGCGGATGGTGGGGAGCAAAGAGGGCGTGGCTGTCACCTTCGCTCCCAAGATACTCCCCGGACACGCCGGAAGCGGCATGCACGTGCACACCCGCCTGATGCGTGGGGGGAGGAACGTCATGACCGACGACGGGGAATTGAGCGACACTGCCCGCAAGGCAATCGCGGGGTACCTCACGCTGGCGCCGTCCCTCACCGCATTCGGCAACACGATTCCCACGTCGTACATGCGCCTGGTGCCTCACCAGGAGGCGCCGACGCATGTCTGCTGGGGTGACCGAAACCGGTCGGCGCTCATACGAGTCCCGCTCGGCTGGCAGAGGATAGGCGATATGGCCCGGGACGCCAATCCGCAGCAGCTGACCAGCACCGCTCCCGTGGGCGATAGCCAGACGGTCGAGATTCGCAGTCCCGACGGCTCCGCTCAGGCATACCTGTTGCTTGCGGGCCTCGCGGTGGCGGCGCGGCACGGCCTCGAGATGGACGACGCCCTCGATGTCG
>CAYNXN010000016.1:0-16642 GCA_964401175.1 uncultured Dehalococcoidales bacterium
GTCTTGCCCGCGCCATTGGCGCCGAGGAAGCCGAACATCTCGCCTTCCTCAATCTTGAGGTTGATCTTGTTCACGGCAGTGAAACTGCCGTACTTCTTCGTCAGATCCGTGGTCTCTACAACGAGTTGTCCCACGGTCTACCTCCGTCCATACTTCCGGAACGCCCAGACGAGTCCTCCGATGACCGCAATCACGATCAGCGCTCCGATGAGTCCCCAGGTAGTCGGTGTTGCGACCGAGACCCTGATAGCAAGCGAAGGGGGCGCGGATGACACCTTCGGTTCACCCGCGAAATTGAGGGTGACCATGTAGTCACCCGCGACCGTGTTGGCCGGAGGCGTCACCGATACCTGCACCTCGCGCGAGTCGCCAGGACCCAGGTTGTCGATGCTCGCCGGCTCAAAGACCACCTGCCACTCCTCGTTGCCGATTCCGGCAGGCTTGTTGGCCGACAGCGTCACTTTGTCCATTCGCGCCGTGCCCGAGTTGCTCACCTTGATGCCGAAGGTCGTCGCCTTTCCGGCGGTGGTCTTCGTATTCAGGCGGCCGCTGACCGTCTCCGCACCCAGCCCGTAACGAGCCGTGATGGTTGCCGTCAGGGTCACCACATCCTGCAGGTCGCCTGACGACACTCGCAGTTCGATGGGGTAGTCACCCGGCTCGGGATAGAGCCAGAAGGGGGCCACCGCAACCACCACTATAGGTTGCTTGACCGAGTAAGGCTCAAGAAATATGGCCGATATCTGACTGTCCAACTTGTACTGAGACTCGGCGATATACGTGAGCCAGCCCGAAGGACCGGTGACAGCGAGGTCAAACGTCCGTCCTCGGCTTTCGCCGGAACGATAGGTGAATTCAACCTCAAACTGGAAGGACGCGTCCGCCGGTCCGGTCATGGCCGGGAACTTGGGATTGACCTGCAACACCTCAGGTATCTGAGGCGCCGTTGGCTGCTCCTCCTCTTCCTCCTGCGCCAGCACCGCCGCCGGCGCCACGAGGGCTCCGCCGAGCAGAACCATACATAGCAGTGTAGAGACAAGCCGTATCAATCTGGGATTGCGCATGCGCTGTGACCTCCAGAGAATCAGCTTTACATGATAGACCAACGACATCTACCATATCAACATGCCAGATAGTGAACGTTATCAGACAATTGTCAAATTCCCGTGAAGAACACCAAGGGAGAACGAATGACCAGAATCGACAATCGTGCAGTAGATGAATTGCGCCCGGTCCGCATCACCCTCGGCTACCAGTCCTTCGCCGAAGGTTCGGTCCTCATACAGATGGGCAAGACCGTGGTGCTGTGCGCCGCTACCGTTGAGGACCGCGTGCCGGCATTTCTCAAGGGGAGCGGAGAGGGCTGGGTCACTGCAGAGTACTCTATGCTGCCGCGTTCAACGCTCACCCGCACCTCCCGGGACCGCAAGTCGGGCCGCACGGAAGAGATACAGCGGCTCATTGGCAGGAGCCTGCGCGCTGCAACGGATCTGACCGCCTTCGGCGAACGTCAGATGATCGTCGACTGCGATGTGATCCAGGCGGATGGAGGCACCCGCACGGCCGCGATTACCGGTGCGTATGTGGCCCTGTACCAGGCATTCCACAGGCTACAGAAGTCCGGGGTGATTCGAACGAATCCGGTGAACCGGATGATCGCAGCCACCAGCGTCGGAATAGTCGATGGCGCCTACCTGCTGGACCTCTGCTACGAGGAGGATTTCCGGGCGCAGGTGGACTTCAACGTCGTCATGACCGATCGCAAGGAATTCGTCGAGATTCAGGGCACCGCCGAGCACAAGCCGTTCAGCAAAGCCGACTCGGACGGGCTGCTCGCACTGGCCCAGACGGGCATCGAGCGGCTGTTCAGGATGCAGCACCAGGTGTTGCGCGACCTGGCCTGACCGTCCCGACGGACACAACAGAGGCAAGAGCTAGTCGCGAATCTGGCCGTTCCCGAGCGCAACCCACTTGTAGCTCGTTATCTCCTCGAGCGCCATGGGACCCCGGGCATGGAACTTCTGCGTACTGATGCCGATCTCCGCGCCCAGGCCGAACTGTGCGCCATCCGTGAAGCGCGTACTCGCGTTCACGTACACGCAGGCAGCATCCACCTCGGCCTGGAAGCGCATCGCCGCGCCGTAGTCCTGCGTCACGATGGCCTCCGAGTGTCCGGAGCCATACCGGTTGATGTGCGCCAGTGCTTCATCCAGGCCGGTCACCACCTTGACGGCCGCGACGAGTGACAGAAACTCCTTGCCCCAGTCGGAGGCATCCGCGAGCACCACCCGCTCTGGAACCGGTCCGCCCAGTAGAGACAGTGCCGCCGCATCGCAGCGCATCTCGACATCCGCATCTCTCCATAGCTTGAGCAGCCGCGGCAGAAACGATGGCGCAACCGCCTCATCCACCAGGACACAGTCGAGTGCGTTACATACGGTCGGGCGCTGCACCTTGGCATTGTTCACAATGCGGAGCGCCATCTCGACATCGGCGCTGCGCTCAACGAACGCGTGGCACACGCCGATGCCGCCGGTTACCACCGCCATGGTGGCCTGCTCCGCAACCAGACGGATGAGCTCGGCGCCACCACGCGGAATGACAAGGTCGATGTACTCCCGCAACTGCAGCAGCGCGGAGACCAGTGTCCGGTCCGTTGATTCGATGAACTCCACGGCACCCTCGGGCACACCGGCCTTGAGGCACGCATCCTGCACCACTCGCACCAGCGCGAGATTGGAGCGGCGCGCTTCCTTACCGCCCCGGAGAATGCAGGCGTTGCCCGATTTCAGACACAGCGACGAGATATCGATGGTTACGTTGGGGCGGCTCTCATAGATGGCGGCGACAACGCCCAGCGGCACACGGCGTTTGGACAACTGCAGTCCGTTCGGCAACGTACGGCTGGCAAAGACCTGACCGATGGGGTCCGGCAAGGCGGCGATAGTCATGACATCGGCGGCGATGCTCTCGATGCGCGCCTCGGTCAGTAGCAGCCGGTCAAGCATCGCCAGGCTCATGCCCGATGCCTTCGCCTCGGCGTAGTCCTCCCGGTTGGCAGCAACAATCGAAGCGGCCGAGTCCCGCAATGCGGTGGCGACCGAAGTGAGGGCCCGGTTCTTGACCTCGGTCGGCAGGAACGCGAGCCGGCGTGTGGCGGCGCGGGCCCGCCCTGCCTTCAACTCCAACTCGGATAGACTCTTCTCCATGGCGCCTCCTGCTCAGACCACGACCATGTTGTTCCTGTGGATCAACTCGTCACCGTAGAGATGTTCAAGCAACGCCGCCATCTGGTCCGAATGCTTGCCCTGAACCTTACGAACCTCGGTGGAATCATAGTTGACTATGCCGGAGGCCACCCTGACACCGTCTTCAGCCACTACGTCGACGATATCCCCCCTTCGAAAGCCTCCCAACACATCGACCACACCCGCAGCCAGAAGGCTGCCGGCGCCCCTCTTGAGCGCCCGCACCGCGCCCTTGTCAACCACAATCCGGCCGTGAGACGCAAGTCCGCTCGCCATCCAACGCTTCCGGCTCTCCAGCTTGGTGGTCGATGCCGGAAACAGCGTGCCGATTCGCTCTCCAGCGTCAAGCCTCTGCAGCACATCGAGCTCGTGTCCATTTGTCACCACAACATCGACACCGGAGCAAGTGGCCAGCCTGGCCGCCTCTATCTTGGTCCACATACCCCCCACACCCTGACCACTCACCGAGCCGCCGGCAAGGGCTTCGATATGACGGTCGATCGTCTCAACCAGCGGTATGAGCCTGGCATCCGGATGCAGCCTTGGATCGGCTTCGAACAGCCCTCCCGTGTCGGTCAACAGTACCAGTAGATCCGCATCCACCAGGTTGGCCACCATGGCCGACAGATTGTCGTTGTCACCAAAGCGGCGCTCCTCCAGCTCCTCCACCGCAACCACATCGTTCTCATTCACGATACAAATCACCCGCATCTCACAGAGCGCCAGCAGCGTGTTGCGGGCGTTCAGGTAACCAGCCCTGTCCATGAGGCTGTCACGAGTCAAGAGCGCTTGAGCAACGGTTATGTCGTGCCGAGCAAAGAGCATCTCATACGTGCTCATCAGGTGACTCTGGCCGATGGAGGCGAGCACCTGTTTGAGCGGCGTACCCTGTACCGCGGTCGCAGTCCGTCGACGCAGGCGCTCGCGTCCCGCCGCAACCGCTCCAGAGGAGACGACGATCAACTCTCTACCACGCGAGTGCAGCGCCGCGATCTGCTCCACAAGGGTCGCCATCATGGCGAGATCCAGGTGATCGCGGCCGGAGGTCAGCAACGACGTACCGAGCTTCACGACGATGCGACGATGCGGCATGGCGAGCATTATAACAACGGCCAGTCGCAACCACTACCATCCACAATCTTGCTATACTCGGGCCGCACATGCAGCTTCACGGCCTGCTTCCGCTCCTCAGGAACGCCAGCGCGCATCGGCGCATGCACGCAGCACTGGAACCCCCGGGTTCCTCATACGAGACCACACTGCCGCACGCGGCCATCCCCTGCTCTGTGGCAGCCCTGCAGCAGGATACGACAATGCCTCTGTGCCTGCTCGTGGCGGACCCTGACCGGGCAGAGAACCTGCGGGACGAGCTTGAATCATGGGTTGCGCCGAGCGTCGACGTCGTTCGCCTGCCCGAGCCGGATTTCCCTTTTGCCAGCCTGGAGGGCGCGGCAAGCGCGCCGTCGGTTGCGCGTGCCCAAATCGCCAGCCGTCTGGCCCTGCGGGAGCCCCAGAGCTGCGGACTCATCGTCGTCTCCTCCGTGCTGGCCGCCATCGGGGCCATGCGTCCTCCTTCGGATGTGGCGGGCAACGCCATACACCTACGTCGAGGCAGCACGATGCGGCTCGACGACCTCACGGCGCAACTCATCCGCATCGGATACGATCGGGTGGACTACGTCTACCGGCGCGGCCAGATGGCGCGCAGGGGTGGGATTGTAGACGTGTTTTCCCCACTCGCCGATGAGCCGATACGGATCGAGTTCTTCGGCGACGAGGTTGAGAGCATCAGGCAGTTCGACCCGGTGAGCCAGCGCAGCCAGGGCGCGCTTGAACGCGGCATCATCGGGACGACCATCTCGGAGGGCCAATCCGCCTGCATCATCGACTATCTGCCGCCTGAGACCATCGTCTGTGTCGAGAACCCGGAGGGGTTACGTCTCCGCTCGCTACGGCTGCATGCCGAGTTCGCCGAATACGCCTCGACCGACTCCGACTCGCCAGAGCACCCAGTGAGGACTCCCGGCACGTATCTCGAGTGGTCCGAGATTGAGACACGGCTGGCAACCAGGAGGACACTGCGCCTGATGCCGTGGGAGAGCCACGATACGCGCCAGAGTGAGGCGCTCTTTCTGCCGGCGCAGACGTTTGCCAGGCGCATCCCTGCGCTCGTCGAGCAACTGCCCGAGGCGCTGCAGCGGGGCGAGCGCATAATCTTCGTTTCATTGCAGGCTGCGCGGTTGCAGGAGTTGCTGCAGGACTCAGGCTTGCACATACCGATCGTCGCGGCACTCGAGCGGACACCTCCTCCCGGCTCGCTGACGCTGCTGGATGGTTCGCTCAGTGCCGGCTGGCGGCACTGCTCCGGACTTGCGCTGTACTCGGACCTCGAGCTGTTCGGCTTCGTCAAGCAGGCGCGGCGGCAGTCCCGCGTCCGGACACGTCCCCCCTCCTTCTCACTGCCGTTCTCGCCTGGTGACCTGGTGGCGCATATCGATCACGGCATCGGTAGATTCACCGGGCTGACCACGCTGATGACGGACGGTATCGAGCACGAGTACCTCGCCATCACCTACCTCGGTGACGACACGCTCTATGTACCCACCGAACAGATACGACGCGTCACGCGTTATATCGGCGGGGGCGAGGCAGCCCCCACGCTCAGTCGACTCGGTTCCCTGGAGTGGGAGTCCGCCAAACAGCGCGCTCGCCAGTCCACGCGTACGCTAGCGCGGGAACTCATCGACCTCTACGCACGCAGGCAACTGGCGATCGGTCACGCCTTCTCCGGGGACAGTGCATGGCAGCAGGAAATGGAGGCAGCCTTTCCCTACGTTGAGACCCCGGACCAGATCGAAGCCATCGACGCGATCAAGCGGGACATGGAGGACGCCCGCCCGATGGACCGGCTCATCTGCGGCGACGTTGGCTACGGCAAGACCGAGGTGGCGCTGAGAGCGGCGTTCAAAGCGGTGATGGACAACAAGCAGGTGGCACTGTTGACGCCCACCACAGTGCTTGCACAGCAGCACTACGCCACCTTCAGTGACCGGCTCTCCCCGTTCCCGGTTCGCGTCGCCGTCCTCAGCCGGCTCACACCGCCGGAACAGGAGGAGGAGACCATCGAGGGACTCTCATCCGGGGCGGTGGACATATGCATCGGCACGCATCGGCTGCTGCAGAAGGACGTGCGCTTCAAGGACCTCGGACTGCTCATCGTTGATGAGGAGCAGCGCTTCGGCGTCCTGCAGAAGGAGTCTCTCCGTTCCCTCAAGACAGAACTGGATACGCTCACGCTGAGTGCGACGCCGATTCCGAGAACCCTGCACATGTCACTTGCCGGCATTCGAGATCTGTGCACCATGGAGACGCCGCCGGAGGAACGGCTCGCCGTACGCACGCACATAGGTCCTTATGACGGCACGCTGGTACGGCAGGCGATTCTGCGCGAGCTGGAGAGAAACGGTCAGGTGTTCTTCGTGCACAACCGCATCGCTACCATCCATGCCGTCCGCAATGCCCTGGAGCAACTGGTGCCGGAGGCCAGGTTCGCGGTCGCGCATGGCCGGATGCACGAGGCCGAACTGGAACGCACCATGAAGGCTTTCGCGGACCGCGAGGTGGACGTGCTGCTGGCCACGACCATTATTCAGCTTGGTCTGGATATGCCGAACGCCAACACGCTGATCGTGACGCAGGCGGAACGGCTCGGACTGACGCAGTTGTATCAACTTCGCGGTCGCGTGGGCCGCGGCAAGAACCAGGCGTATGCCTACTTCTTCTTCGAAAGAAACAAGGAGCTGACGCCACAGGCAACGCGCCGGCTGCGCACCATCTTCGAGGCCAACGAGCTTGGCGCCGGCCTGGAGATCGCGCTGCGCGACCTGGAGATACGCGGCACCGGCAGCCTGCTGGGCACGAGACAGAGCGGCCACATTGCCGCCATCGGATTTGAGCTTTACTGTCAGATACTGGCAGAGGAAGTGCGACGTCTGCGCAACGAGAGCCCCGGCGAAAGCGCCGCAGCGGAGGAACGGGCCGTTGCGGTCCTGGATCTGCCGCTTTCGGCCCACATCCCCGAGGATTATGTGGCGCAGCAGGGCACGCGCATCGGACTGTACAAGCGACTGGGGGATGTCTCGACGGAGCAGCAGGTAGACTCGCTGGAGGAGGAGTTGAGAGACCGCTTCGGGCCGCTGCCCGAACCGGTTACGGCCCTGCTGTATGTGACGCGCGTCCGACTGCTGGCGACAAAGGCAGGCGTGAAGTCGATTACCCGTGCCGGAAGCGATCTCGTCCTGGTGCCGACCCGCATGGGCGCACTGGCAACCGATGTGAACCTCGGACCGGCGGTGCGGGTCGGTTACGAGCAGGTGCGCATCAGCACCTCGAAGACCGGAGGAAAATGGCGCGCCCTGCTACTGATGCTGCTGCGAAAGGGCTAGGGGCGCCAGAATGGCATCCATTCCGGCGCCCCGTACTCTGCGAGGACCTCGGTTCAATTACTGGCGATGCTTGAGTAGCTCATCCACCACCGCCGGGTCCGCGAGCGTGCTGGTATCACCCAGATTGCCCGTGTCGCCCGCGGCGATCTTGACCAGTACGCGCCGCATGATTTTGCCACTGCGCGTCTTGGGTAGTCCGTCAGCGAACTGGATGACATCCGGCGCTGCAATCGGGCCTATCTCCTTGCGCACATGCGCCACGAGTTCCTTCTTCAGCGCCTCGCTCTTCTCCTCACCAGCGTTCAAGGTGACATACGCATAGATGCCCTGGCCCTTGATCTCATGAGGCATTCCGACAACCGCCGCCTCGGCCACCTTGGCATGCGATACCAGTGCGCTCTCCACCTCCGCGGTGCCGATGCGGTGGCCGGAGACGTTGATAACGTCATCAATGCGTCCCATCAGCCAGTAGAAGCCATCCTCGTCCCTGCGAGCGCCATCGCCGGTGGTGTAGACACCGGGGAAGCGCACGAAGTAAGTCTCCTTGAACCGGTTCGCATCGCCGTACACGCGGCGCATCAGGCCGGGCCATGGCTTCTTGATGACGAGATAGCCGCCCTCATTGGTCTCAACGAGAGTCCCATCCTCGCGCCGTATCTCAACGTCCACGCCCGGGAACGGGAACGAGGCGGAGCCGGGCTTCAGCGGCATCGCGCCGGGCAGCGGCGTGATGAGGATGCCGCCGGTCTCCGTCTGCCACCAGGTGTCCACGATGGGGCAGCGCGACTTGCCAACTACCGTGTAATACCACATCCACGCCTCAGGATTGATGGGTTCGCCAACGCTGCCAAGCAACCTGAGTGACGAGAGGTCATGCTTCTTGACCCAATCATCGCCCTCTCGCATCAGCGCCCTCAGCGCCGTAGGGGCCGTATAGAAGATGTTCACACGGTACTTGTCCACGATCTGCCAGAAGCGGTCAGGCTTCGGGAACGTCGGCACACCTTCGAACATCAGGCTCGTGGCGCCCGAGGCGAGCGGACCATAGACGATGTAGCTGTGTCCGGTGACCCAGCCGATGTCGGCCGTGCACCAGAAGGTGTCCTCGTCACGGTAGTCGAAGACCCACTTGAACGTCTGTGTGACGTAGACCAGGTATCCGGCGGTGGTGTGCAGCACACCTTTGGGCTTGCCGGTGCTGCCACTGGTGTAGAGAATGAAGAGAGGATCCTCCGCGTCCATCCACTCCGGTTCGCACACCGGGCTGATATCGGGAGCGTCCATTTCCTCATGCCACCAGTGGTCGCGGCCCTGCACCATAGGAACTTCGCCACCAGCGCGCTTCACCACGAACGCGCGCTTCACCTCTGGACATTCGGCCATAGCGGCATCGGCGTTCGCCTTGCTGCCCACGACCTTTCCGTTCCGGTAGTAGCCGTCGCAACAGATCACGGTGTCGGAACCACAATCAAGGATACGGTCGCGTAACGCCTCCGCGCTGAAACCACCGAAGATCACACTGTGTATCGCGCCGATGCGCGCGCACGCCAGAAGCGCGATCGGCAACTCCGGAATCATCGGCAGGTAGATGGATACGCGGTCGCCCTTCTTCACGCCATGCTTTTTCAACACATTCGCGAAGCGGCATACCTCGTAGTACATATCCTGATAGGTGTAGGTACGCCGCTCGTCGACCGGCTCACCCTCCCACACGATGGCGGCCTTGTTCTTGCGCCAGGTAGTGAGATGCCGGTCGATGCAGTTGTAGCTGACGTTCAACTTGCCGCCGACGAACCACTCGTGCTTCGCATTCGCGAAGTCCTCAACCATCACCTTGTCCCACTTCTTGAACCAATCGATCTGCTCAGCGCGTTCCGCCCAGAACCCCTCTGGGTCGGAGACCGAGCGATCATAGAGCTTCTTGTACTCCTCGAAGCTCTTGATGTGGGCCTTCTCGCTGAACTCCTTGGGAGGCGGGAACACCCGCTTCTCGTCCATCATAGAGACCATGCCTTTGTCTGCAGCCATACGTAAGCCCTCCGAAACGTGTATTTGGGAGCAAATCACACGGGCACATGCCTTCATGCCCGCATCAGACCAACCCAGTGGCTGAATGTACCATGGGGTTTTTCATTATGCAATTCAACCTGTCGCACGAAGGCGGCTACCTGGAATGCCTGTGCTAGAATGGCACGACAACGCGCACATCGGAGGTTGCACCATGACTGCCGAGATTATCGATGGACGCGCCATCGCCGCGGCCATCCGCGAGGAGTTGAAGACGCGAATCGATCGACTGTCCGGAGTCACTCCGGGACTGGCAGCAGTGGTCGTCGGAGACGACCCGGCGGCAGCCTCCTACCTCAAGGGTATTCGTCGTGGTTGCGAGACTACGGGTATCCGCTACCAGCAGGTTTCACTGCCTCACGACGCCACCCAGTCGCAACTGGAAGACACGTTATCGGCATTGAACAGCGATGACCACACCCACGGCATCATTCTGCAACTGCCACTGCCACGCCACCTTGATGCTCTCCGCGCCGAGAGCCTGGTTTCGCCGGACAAGGACATCGACGGCACAAATCCAGTGAGTGCCGGACGGCTGCTCCTCGGCGAGAGAACGTTCTTCCCCTCAACTGCCCACGGTGTGCAGGAGCTGCTTGTGCGTAGCGGGCACAGCCCCGAGGGTCGCCACGTTGTCATTTGCGGCAGGAGCAACATCGTCGGGAAACCCCTCGCCGCGATCCTGATGCAAAAGCGGCCGGGCGCCAATGCAACGGTGACCGTGTGCCACACGGGTACGCAGGACCTTCCCTCGTTCACGCGCAACGCCGACATAGTGGTTGCCGCCATAGGACGCCCGAACTGCATCACCGCCGAGATGATACGACCCGGGACCGTCGTCATCGATGTTGGCGTCAATCAGGTCAACGATCCTGAGACAGGCGCCCCTCGATTGGTGGGAGACGTCGATTTCGCGGCAGTGGCGGCCATTGCCGGCGCCATCACGCCGGTGCCGGGGGGTACCGGACCGGTCACCACGGCAATGCTGTTGAGCAACACGGTGCTGGCAGCCGAAAGACGCTGCGCGGACTGACGAACGTCGCACGAAGGAGCAAGCGGATGCCGGGTAAGATTCTGGATGGCCGCACGATGTCCACCGAGATACGCGCCGAGCTGCGTACCCGCGTTGGTGCACTTACCGGGCGCGGCATTGCGCCGGCGATGGCAGGCTTCCTTGTCGGCGACGATCCGGGTTCGGCGAGCTACGTCCGCCTGAAGGAGAAGGCGGCCGGAGAGGTGGGCCTCAAGGCTGAGATGCACCACCTTCCGGCACATTGCGCCGCGGACGACCTTGAGGCGCGGTTGCGCCGGGCAGCCGAGGACCCCGCCATTCACGGCATTTTTGTTCAGCTTCCATTGCCATCGCACATCGATGAGAGTGCGGTGCTGTCGCTCGTCCCGCCGGAGAAGGACATCGATGGCTTTCACCCCCAGAGCGTGGGCCGTGCCTGGCTGGGACAGGACTCATTTGCACCGGCTACTCCGGCAGCCGTAATCGAGATGTTGATCCGGGGTGGCTACCACAACGTACGCCGTCGGCATGCCGTCATCGTCAACACCGACAGCCTCGTGGGCAAGCCAGTTGCCGCGCTGCTGCTGCAGGAAGGTCTGGGAGCCAACGTCACGTTGTGCCACCCCGATAGCCCCAACCTCTCGGAGTGGACGAGACTGGCTGACATTCTCGTTGTCTGCGCCAACCGGCCGCGCTGGATCACTGCCGACATGGTGCAGGATGGGGTGATTGCCTTCGACTTCGGAGCGAACTATGTGGATGACCCGTCGGCGCCACAGGGTTCGCGGTTGGTCGGCGACATCGACTTCGAGGGGGTGCTGCAGAAGGCCGAGGCGATCACTCCCGTTCCGGGAGGACTGGGGCCGATGACGGTGACGATGCTGCTGGCACACACCGTAATGGCGGCGGAGAAAGCTGCCGGCCTCGGGCGGTAGCCGCCACAAACCTTCAGTCGTACGTCGCCGCACGCTGACCTTGACAGCTTCAAATCCATGCGGCTACAATCCGCGTTGTAGTGTCATCCCCCGGCGACTCCAGTATTCCCTGCATCGTTATGCTCCGTGGATAGCATGTTGTTGTAGTCACATGGCGAAGTACGTATTCGTCACAGGTGGCGTGCTCAGCTCCGTAGGCAAGGGCGTCTCCGTCGCGTCTCTCGGCCGCATACTGAAGAGCCGTTCCTTGACTATCGGTGCGCAGAAGCTCGACCCCTATCTCAACGCCGAGCCCGGCATCATGTCGCCCGCTCAGCATGGTGAGTTGTTCCTGACCAAGGATGGCGCGGCAGCCGACCTGGACCTGGGGCACTACGAACGGTTCATCGGCGTTGAACTGAGCCGCTTCTCCAGCGTCACCGCAGGCCAGGTATACCGGTCCCTGCTGGAGAAGGAGCGCCGCGGCGACTACCTCGGCGGCACCATACAGGTTGTCCCTCAGCTGACTGATGAGATCAAGCGCCTGATACGTCGCGGCGCTGATGCGAACGAGGCGGATGTCGCCATAGTCGAAGTAGGCGGCACGGTTGGCGACATCGAAGGTCAGCCATTCCTCGAAGCCATCCGCCAGATGCGCAACGAGGAGGGCCGCGACAATGTTCTCTACGTCCACGTGACGTTCCTGCCGTATATCGGCGCCACCCACGAATTGAAGACCAAGCCAACGCAGCACAGCGTGAACGAATTGCGGCGCATCGGCATACAGCCGGATGTCATCCTCTGCCGCAGTGACTACCCCGTCCCGGAGTCCATCCGCGATAAGATCTCGCTCTTCTGCGACGTGGAGAGCGAGGCGGTGGTCTCGCTCGAGACAAGCGAGACGATCTACGAGGTACCGCTGGTGCTGGAAGAGGCAGGGCTCGGGGACTTCATCTGCAATCGGCTCGGCCTCGGCGCCTGCCAACCGGACCTGGACGGCTGGCGTTCGCTCGTCACGCGACTGAAGGAGCCACGTGAACCGGTACACATCGGCATAGTCGGCGAACACGTGCAGTTACAGGACGCCTACTACTCCGTTCGCGAGGCGCTGGTGCACGCGGGGTTGCCACACAACTGTGAGCCGGTGTTCCACTGGATAGACTCCCGTGAGCTGGCGCACGGCGACACCGCAGCGCTCCGCAACGTGCAGGGAATCGTCGTGCCCGGCAGTTCGCACTACGAGAGTATGGATGGCCTGATAATGGCGGCGGCGCACGCGCTCACGAACGTTGTTCCGTTCCTCGGCATCGACACAGGTATGCATGCACTGATCGTCGCTTTCGCACGCGCCATCGTCGGAATCGACGACGCGCACTCCACCGAATTCGCTCCCGAGACCAGCAGCCCGGTCGTCGACCGCACGCCCGCCTCCGATTCGTCCGGCTTGCGCCTCGGAACCGTGCCCTGCAGGCTGGTTCCCGGCACGAAGGCGGCGGCGGCCTACGTCGACGGTCTCAGTTACGAACGACACCGCCATTCGCATGAACTGAACAGCCACTACCGCGCGCGCCTCCGGAACACAGGGTTGATCCCCTCGGGCTTGTCGGCAGACGACCAGTTCGTCGATATCGTGGAGGTCCGGGAGCATGACTGGATGGTGGGCTGCCAGTTCCATGCTGAGTTCAAATCGCGGCCGGACCGGCCGCATCCACTTTTCGTCGCCTTCCTGGCAGCAGCGCAACAGAGGCTGCTGGAGGGCGCCCAGCCGACATTGCCAATCACCTAGGAGGTGCCCATGCGTCTATTCCTGGATACCGCCAACCTGGCACACATCAGGCACGGAGTCGAGCTTGGACTCGTCACCGGAGTCACGACCAACCCCAGTCTGGTTTCGAAAGAGGGCAAGGTCAACTACAAGTCTCTCGTGAAGGAGATCTGCTCAGTGGTTCCCGGCCCGGTCTCGACCGAGGTGCTGAGCCAGGAAGCCCCGGGCATGGTCGCGGAGGCACACGAGATTGTGACGTGGGCAGAGAACATCGCCGTGAAGATACCGCTCACGCTGGAAGGCCTCAAGGCGACCGCGACACTAGCCCGGGAGAACATCAAGGTCAACATGACACTGTGTTTTTCGCTGAACCAGGCGATACTCGCGGCGGAGGCCGGTGCCACGTACATCAGTCCTTTCGTCGGCCGCCTCGACGATGTAGGGGAGGACGGCATGTCCCTCGTAGTTGACATCGTCGAGTACCTGCGCTACCATAAACTTCCCACTCAGGTCATCGCCGCCAGCATTCGGCACACTGCTCACTGTATTGCTGCCGCCAAGGCTGGCGCTCACATCGCAACCGTGCCCTACGGGGTTCTGCTTCAGATGGTGGAACACCCGCTTACCGCTATCGGTGTGCGCCGGTTCGCGGAGGACTGGAGCAAGGTGATGGGAGACAGCGGCATTCTGTCGTAGCAATATCCACACGGTCTGCGCATTCAGGAGAGAATCATGCTTACTATGGCCCAACTTGAAGGAAAGAACCGTGACGAAGTCGAGGCAGTCGCGAAGGAGCAGGGAATCACCGGCTATTCGTCGATGAGAAAGGCCGACCTCATAACCACCATACTCAAGACTCAGGCGGAACAGCAGGGCAACCTCTTTCTGCAGGGCATCCTCGAGATCATGCCTGAGGGTTATGGGTTCCTGCGCCAGGAGAACTTCCTGCGTGGGTCGAGCGACGTGTACGTCTCCAACTCTCAGATTCGAAGGTTCAATCTGCGCGATGGCGATCACGTCTGCGGCCAGGCCCGGCCGCCGAAGGAAGGGGAGAAGTACTACGGCCTGCTCAGGGTTGAGAGCATCAACGGATTGGACCCCGAGGCGGCCAAGAAGCGTCCCACCTTCTCCTCGCTCACACCGCTCTTCCCCGAAAAGCGCATCACCCTTGAGACGACTCCCGAGGAGCTGTCGACCCGGCTCATCGACCTTGTTGCTCCGATCGGGCGTGGACAACGCGGCCTCATCGTTTCGCCGCCCAAGGCGGGCAAGACGGTCCTGCTCAAGAAGATCGCCAACGCCATCGCCACGAACTACCCGGACATCCATCTCATCGTCTGTCTGATCGGCGAGCGTCCGGAGGAGGTCACGGACATGCGGCGCTCGGTCAACGGCGAGGTCATCGCCGCCACGTTCGATGAGCCGGTGGAGACCCAAACGCGCGTGGCGGAATTGGCACTGGAGCGCTCCAAGCGACTGGTGGAGCTGGGCAAGGACGTCGTAGTGTTGCTCGACGGCATCACCAGGCTCACCCGCGCCTACAACCTCGCCATGCCGGCCAGCGGCCGCACCCTCTCCGGCGGCATCGACTCAGCCGCGCTTCATCCGCCCAAGCGCTTCTTCGGCACCGCGAGAAACACGGACCAGGGCGGCAGCCTCACAATCATCGCCACGTGTCTCATCGACACCGGCAGCCGCATGGACGAGCTCATCTACGAGGAATTCAAGGGCACCGGCAACATGGAACTGCATCTGGACCGCAAGATGTCCGAGCGGCGCATGTTCCCGGCAATCAACATAGTCCCCAGCGGTACCCGCCGGGAAGAACTGCTGCTCGATTCCGAGACCCTGCGCCAGGTCTGGCTGTTGCGGCGCATGGTCAGCATGCTGAACGACGACTCACAGAACCTCGGAGAGGCCACCGAGCGCGTGCTACAACGGATGGCGAAGTCCCGCAACAATGCCGAGTTCCTCGCCAACCTGACCAAGGATATCTAGGAGGGTTACACGCGCCCTTCCCGTTCTGCACGGGAAGGGCGTTCTGATTCATGCGTGCAACAGGACCGGGCTGGTTTGAAAGAACAAGGACCCGCATCAAGCGGGCCCTTGGAATGAACATCATCCTCTGCGATAGCTGCAAGTGGAACTGGCGCAGCGCCTGTCATCGGCGCGAGCGCCCCCACGCCACCTGGTGTCCCGACTACACCAGGAAGGGCTCCTGATCTAGCCCTTTCGCTCGAACACCGCGGCCATGCCCTGGCCTCCCCCGATGCACATGCTGACCAGACCATGCGTGAGTCCCCGCTGCATCATGTCGTACATCAGGGTGACCACCTGGCGCGCGCCGGTACAGCCTATGGGGTGTCCCAGCGAGATGCCGCTGCCATGGGGGTTGGTCTTTGCCCAGTCGAGACCCAGCTCCCGGACGCAGGCAATGGCCTGAGCCGCGAACGCCTCATTGAGTTCCACCACATCGAGATCGTTCACCGAAAGGTCCGATCGGGAGAGCGCCTTGCGAATCGCGGGTATGGGACCGATGCCCATGTACTTCGGATCCACTCCGCCGGAGGCGAAGGACTTGATGCTCACCATAGGGGCCAGACCCAGTTCATCAGCTTTCTCCCGCGACATCAGGACCACGGCGGCCGCGGCGTCATTGATGCCGGACGAGTTGCCCGCGGTGACCGTTCCGTTGGGGCGGAAGGCCGGCCTCAACCGGGACATCTTCTCCTTATTCGTATCCATGGGCCGCTCATCCGTATCGAAGACGATGGGGTCGCCCTTGCGCTGAGGCAGCTCGACCGGAAGTATCTCCGCCGAGAAGAGCCCTTCGGCGATGGCTGCACGGGCACGCTGGTGGCTCATCGCGCCGACCTCATCCTGCTCGTCACGGCTGATGCCGTACCGCGCCGCGACCTCTTCGGCGGTGTTGCCCATGTGAAAGCCGTAGAAAATCTCCCAGAGGCCATCGAACACCATGAGGTCTCGCAGCTCGCCCACGCCGTCCACATCCATGCGATAACCCCAGCGCGCCTTGGGCAGACCGTATGGAGCAGTGCTCATGCTCTCGGTTCCGCCGGCCACAACCACGTCCGCCTCCCCCAGCATGATTGGCTGTGCACCCACTGTAATCGCTTTGAGCCCGGAGCCGCACACCTTGTTGACGGTGAACGCCGGAGTCTCCTTGGGTATGC
>CAYNXN010000017.1:0-16623 GCA_964401175.1 uncultured Dehalococcoidales bacterium
AACCGATATCGAGCGGTTCTCCGTCGAGCCACTGGCTGAAGCTTGGCGCCGCGAGCACGTTGTTGAGCGCGAGCGCCAGTTGGAAGCGGTCCTTCGCGGGGAAGAACGAATCGACGGCCATCACGCCGATGCGCTTCATCGGCGGCTCTTGGATCTGATGGATGAGCGTCGCCATGTCGAGGCTCTGGCCGGACCGCCACGCGTGCATCAGCAGGTGACTCAACAGCACGTGCTCCCGGCTCTTGATAGGGTCCGCGTGTATGCCCATGAGCCCGAGAAGGCTGGTGACCGCGGTCTCCACCCTCTCGCCCAGAAGCTCTGAATCGTCAAGGATCGCGGCCGACGGTGAATCGAGGGATTTCAGTATGGAGATGGGTGTTCCGGCCGTGCTGCCCGGGGTGTAGATGGCACATTGAGCAGCGTCGCGGAAGCGCGCGATGCGCTGCCCGTCCTGGCCCCACGATGCCAGCCCCTTTCTCCATTGTTCCGCCTGCGCCTGGGCATACTCGGCCGGCGATTGTCCTTTGCGTCGTGCATCATCCTCATTGATCCAGGGGAGGAAATCCTCCCCACTAAGCTGGGGGAACGCCAGAAGGAGGTTGGGCATATCCCCCTTCGGATCTATGATAATGGCCGGTATGCCGTCCAGAGCAGCCTCTTCAAGCAGTCCGATGCACAGACCGGTCTTTCCGCTGCCGGTCATGCCGACGCACACCGCATGGGTGGTCAGGTCCTTGGACTTGTAGAGGATGGTGCCGTCCAGGGGTTTCCTTGCCACCGGGTCGTAGGGACGCCCGAGGTAGAAGACTCCCAGCTTCTCGTAGTCCGGTGCTCGTTCCATAACCCCTCCTGCTGCAAGCATCGCTCATCGATAGTATGAACCCTTATGCCTGTCGAAACCAGAGTGTATCGCAGTATTGTCTCTTGCCGCTGCATTTGCGGCCGCTTGCCCGGTGGCGGGACATCACCGCATCCAGTCGTCCTCACTGGCGCTCTTGACTATGACGTAACGTCATGCTCTATGCTCTGGTCCATGGTCCGCTACACCGTGCGTCAGCTATCACGGATTGCCGGGGTGAGCGTGCGCACCCTGCATCACTATGACACCATCGGACTGTTGAAGCCGACATCGTATGGCGCCAATGGGTACCGGTACTACGACGAGGCCGCCGCGATGCTGCTGCAGCAGATACTCTTCTACCGCGAGCTTGGTCTTGGGTTGAAGGACATCCACCGCATCCTGGGGAGTCCGGACTTCAACGTTCGAAAGGCGCTGGAGTCGCATCGCCTGCTGCTCGAGAAGAAGGCGGAACGCATCGCCGAACTGTTGCGGACCGTTGATAAGACCATCCAACGAATCGAAGGAGAGATAGACATGGATATCAAGGAGTACTACGAGGGGTTTAGCGACGCCCAGATCGAGGAATACCGTGAAGAGGTCCGCCGACGCTGGGGCGAGGAGAAGCTGCGCGAAAGCGAGGAGCGCGTGATGCACATGGGCAAGGATGGTTTCGCCGCGCATCAGGCCAAGGGAGACGCCATATTCAGGGCGATGGCGGAGTTGATGCCCAGTGGACCGGCCAGCCCGGAAGTCCAGCAGCAGGTGGCGCGGTGGCGTGAGTGGCTAGAGCTCTTCTCCGAGTACACGGATGAGGCACTTCTCGGCCTCGGGCGCATGTACAGCGAGGATGAACGCTTCGCTGCGTTCTTCGCCCGTTTTCATCCCGAACTGCCGGCTTTCTTCACTCGCGCGGTTGAGTGCTACTCTGAGCGCCGCTCCGGTCAAGGATGAGCCCCTGCGCCGGCAGAGTCTGCGCTGGTCGTCGGCGACCGCATTGCGGTAGTGACGGACAAAAGCCACGGATTCCGTTACCATAGATTGGCTGCCACACGGTTGAGATGTGGCAGCCAATCTCGACTGAGTGGAGGACTGAACTCACATGGCGGAACAGATGACTCTGTCGCAACTGTACGCGAAGGGCAGGGAAGGGCTTGAGTCCGCGGGCTACCGCCGAACCCTGCCACCGGACGCCGCCCTTGGCACGCCGCTGACTGTCAACCGGGCCTATCTCGACTCGCTCTTCTTTGTGCCACGCTTCCTCTCTTCGGCGGTGGCTGATACCAGCAGCACCATCCTCGGTGTGCCTGTGTCCGTGCCGGTGTTCTGTGGCCCCATGGGTGGATGGAGCCAGTTGGGAGAGACGGCGCTGCAGGAGTGCGCGCGTGGTCTCAAGGCGGCGGGTTCCATGCTCACCCTGGGCATCGGAGGCAGCGATGAATTGCAGCGGGCGATCGACACCGGAGTGCCCGTCGTCAAGTTCGTCAAGCCGTATCGGAATGCCGATCTCATATTCAAGAAGATCGAGGATGCCGAGCGTCGAGGGTGTGTTGCGGTAGGGATGGACATCGATCATTTCCACGGCCGGCTTGTGGGTGATGCAGTGGACCTCGATGACACCTTTGCTCCGCAGTCGGAGGAGACAATGAAGCAGGCCATCGCGGCGACGAAGCTGCCGTTCGTCGTCAAAGGTGTGCTGGGAGTGGATGACGCCACCAAAGCCGCGCGCCTTGGCGCGCGCGCGGTGGTGGTGAGCAATCATGGCAGAGCCGCCATCGACTGTACGCTGCCGTCGGTTGTGGCTCTGCCCGAGGTAGTGGCCGCCGTTGGGTCAAAGCTCGAGGTGTACGTTGACACCGGTTTCAGAACGGGTAACGATATTGTCAAGGGACTGGCTCTGGGAGCCCGCGCGGTAGGCTTCGCCAACTCGATGCTCCTTGCGTGGGGTGCGGGGCGTGAGGATGGTGTGCGCAGACTGGTTGAGTTGCTCGGAGCTGAGATGCGGAGAACAATGGCGGCCCTGGGATGTGCTGATTGTGCCAGCCTGCGAGACGTTCCCTTGCAGCGCGTCACCGCATGATTGCAGTGGGAGGCGGGTTCGTGGACCCGCCTCCCTTCTGTCACCCGCCGTCCTATGGCCTGGCTATAGGCAACTGCATCAGTTGCAGGATCTCATCAGGAGGAGGTTCCTCCATGATGTTGAGGTAGAGGACTCGGTCGGGTCCCGCCAGTTGATACTGGTTCTGCTCCACCCAGGCGAGCATGAACTCGTAGGCGAGGTGTATTGTCTCGAACGGCCCCTTGTGCAGCACGCATGCCACTGCGTCGTAGCCGGGCAGTGTGCGGACACGGATGTCTCCACGCTCCGGAACCGGCGCCGCCAGCGGCATGGCCAGTTCGATGTCCACGTCCTTCTCCCTGTACTCGCCGTCGTGGAACACGGTCATCGGCGCTCCGGCGTACCGCACTCCCGTCAGCGTGCCCAGGTAGCCGCACAGCTCGGCCCAGAGTTCTCCTTCGGAATGGTAGGTTGGTACGACTCGACGCAGGCAGATGGCAAGTTGGGGCTCGACCTTCTTGATGCTGACTTCGTAGGCGTTCATCGTCGCTGCTCCGGCGAGTTGCTCCAGCCATGCCTCGAGCCGCCGCAAACGTCCCCGTTCGATCTCGATGACGTGCATGCTCTCTGTCTTGCGTCGTAGCAGGGCACTGCGCAGTCCCTCCGGCCCGGGACCGTTACGGGTAAGCTCGAATATCTCAGCAAGTGAAAATCCGAGACTCTTCAGGGAGTTCACGCGATTGAGCAGGGGGAGCTGCTCTCCCGAGTAGTAGCGGTAACCCGTAAACCCGTCCACGCTCACGGGCTTGAGCAGGCCGATATCGTCGTAGTAGCGCAAGGTGGAAACCGGCGTCTGGCTCAGGCGGGAGAACTCACCTATCTTGAGCATTGTCCTCCTCTGTACGTATTCTGGATGATCATCCTCGAGCCAGTATGGACCCTCAAGCTACTGGAGAGTCAAGCAATCCCGGCGCGCGCCGGAATCGCCAGTCCGGTTCACCTCTCCATCGCTCTCGCTTTCAATTCCGGCGGCATCTTCTCGACGGCGTAACGTAGTGCGGTGCGCGGCATACGCGCCTTGTGCTGCATCACGAACTGGAAGACCGACTCCCTGTGTGCTTCACTGGCAGCTTTGAGCATCCAGCCGTAGCCCTTCTGCACCAGGTCGTCCCGGTCCTGCAGCAGTATGTCTGCGACGGCAAGGACCTCGTCCAGAAACCGACCGGCCCGGGCCGGTATGATGAGTGACACGGCGGCGGCGCGACGCATCCACCGGTTGTCCGAGGTCGCCCAGGACTTCAGCGAGTCCACATGGGAAGGGAACCTGTCGATAAAGGCTCCGATCGTGTGATTGCACAGCGTGTCGCACGCCGCCCAGTTGCTGACATAGGTTGATACCCAGCGCTCAAGCAGGGCGAAGTCCCCCGGGCAGTACTCCTCCCTGAATGCGTAGGCCCAGTCGCAGGCGATGAAAGACTCCTCGAGGTAGTCCGACTGCCACAGGCGCTCACAGAGCGCCAGAATCTCTGCCTTGCCCTGGCCTTTGACTGTGGTGAGGTAGCGACGGGCTATCGCCGTAACGGTGGTGGTCGGGACGCCGTAGATATGCACATCCTCCTTGAAGTAGCGTTGCCCGCTATCTCTGGTACGGTCATCCACGTTCAGACGCAACTCCTCTCGTATCTGGAGGATGACATCCTGCATCGGCGTGCTCCCGCCGCGACCGGCCGTGGCCGCATGTCTGGCTTGCCGGCGCGTGCGCGCAAGCCTAGCACGGCGGTGTATGTTCGTGTCAACGGCGCTTGCTCAGCTGGAGGCGTGGTGGCATAGCCATGGTGTGGATGCACTCGGGTTGATGGGGTGCTGCACTCAACTGGTCTTGTGCTCCGCTGCCTGTTAACCTTTTATCTCGTCCTGCACAGCGAAAGAGCTGACCGAGGAGGCGCAGAAACGTGATGGATGGATCATGGACGGAGCACATGATGCGACCTACGTGGGCCGAGGTGAATCTCGAGGCGATTGAGCATAACGTGCGTAGAGTGATGGATTGGGCTGGAGCCGGAGTGCGACTCTTCGCCGCGCTGAAGGGAGATGGCTACGGGTTGGGAGCGGTTGAGGTGGGGCGGGTGGTCCTGGCATCCGGGGCCCATGGGCTGTCCCTGGCGAATCTGGGTGAATGCATCCAGCTGCGTCAGGCCGGCATCACGGCGCCAATCCTGCTCTACGCCGGCACGCCGCCTGAACTCGGCGCCACGATAGTGCGCTATGGCATCACTCCGACCGTCGTGGATCTGGAGGATGCCCGTGAGTTCAGCCGGCATGCACCGGATGGTTACGGCGTCTTTGTGAAGGTCGACGTGGGACTCGAACGAGCCGGTGTCTATGCCGAGGACGCGCTGGAGCCCATCGAGGCGATAGGGCGACTGCCCCGAATTCGGATCGAGGGTGTTTACACGCACCTGCATTCCGGCAGCGGTTCGGCCGAGTACGCCAGGTGGCAGTTCAATAGATTCAACCACCTGCTACAGCGGCTTGAAAAGGACCGTGTGCAGATCCCGGTCAAACTGGCGGCGAGCTCACCGTTCATCGTGCAGCACCCCGACATGTGTCTCAACGCCATAGACCCAGGCCACCTCATCTTCGGACTGCCGGTTGGCGCCGGCCTGGAAGAGAGCGTCGGCCTGCGGCCCGCCCTCACCGCGGTCAAGACTCGCATCGTGCAGGTGAAGAACGTGAGGAAACGGGAGGCTTTCGCCGAAGAGGGTCCGTTCGACACAGCTGCGGCAACCAGGTTTGGCGTGTTGCCAGCCGGCTGGGGCGATGGACTGCACCGTGGCTACGGCAACGGCGGGCCGGCACTGGTATGTGGGCGTCGCGCGGCCATACTTGGACCCGTGCACTACGAGCACAGCCGGATCGACCTCAGCTGCATTCCAGAAGCACGAGTTGGCGACGAAGTCGTGCTCCTCGGTCGTCAGCAGGACGAGATTATCGCCGTTCGTGAAGTGGCGCAACGCTGCGGATTGCTTCCGGCGCAGGTGAGTGGCACTCTGTCCAAACACATGCCCGTTATCTACTTCAGACAGGGCAAGGCGGTGAGTATGGGTCTGCCAGGGAGGCAGGTGGCGCCTCTGGCGTAGTGCGCTACGGGCCGTGTGCTGCCGACACGCATGGCGGTCCGAAGGCTGAGGCAAGCCCGTGTCTGTCGCGCTGCGTGTGCAGGGATGTGGCCGGCGTAACAGCATCTGCGGCGTTGACGCCAGCGGAACGTCAGCGCCGTGGTCGGCGCGGCATCATGCTCTGGCGGCTAGAGCCTGCCCAGCTCCTCCAGCAGTTTGATCACGCGGTAGGATTCGGCCAGACCGGGCGTGCCGCCCATCGTCGTAGCCACCGCTATGGTCTCGAATATCTCCTCTTTGGTGGCGCCAGCCTGCAACGCAAACATGGTCTGTCCGATGACGCAGATCTCGCAGCCGGCCCGCAGCCCGACCGCCAGAGCCATGAGCCGCTTCGTCTTGCTGCTGAGCGCGCCTTCCTTGTAGGCCTCGCCAGTGAGGGCGTTCTTGACCGCGATCAGGTCCGGCATCAGTTGCTCGCCCTGATCTCTCTGCTTCAGGTACTCGTTCCATACCGCCAGTGGGCTTTCCATCGTGCTGACCTCCCTGTCTGTGCCGCGACCGCAGCGACGTTCGCGCAGGACGCTGGTGAGCCGGCAGGCTCAGGCCCTGCTCCGGGCAACTATACCATTGCTGTCTTGCGGCCGGAAGAGGCGTCAGGCGTGCTGCAGCTCCGCGAAACCATGCGCCTCAGAGCAGCGCTGGTCCGGTCATCACTGGAGCAGCGCGACAACGTCCCGCGGGTGACCGACCAGCGTTTTGGCGCCGTTCGCCAGTAGCTCGTCGGCAGTGCGAAAGCCCCATAGCACGCCGACGGGGTAGAACCCCGCGGCGTTCGCCGTCTGCATATCAACTCCGGAGTCACCCATGTAGAGGCACTCTACAGGCTTGATGCCCATTTTCCTCGCAATCGCGATGGCTCCGCCGGGGTCCGGCTTGCGCGGGGTTTCCGGGGACTCGCCCACAACCTGTTCGAAGGTCCAGCGAGGCAGCAGGCGCGCGATCATCTCGACGGTGTATACGTGGGGCTTGTTCGAAAGCACCGCGAGACGTACGCCCCGCTGGGACATGGCGTCCAGCATCTCTGGTATGCCCTCGTATGGTCTTGTGGTCTCCATCCAACTGCGGCCATACTCCTCGCCAATGTACTGGATGAGCAACTGCAGCGTTGCCTCATCGCGGTGGTCTGCGGGCAGGGCGCGAAGCGCCATGGTCCTGCGGCCGTCCCCGACGAAGTACTTGTAGGCTTCAGTCTCATGCGGCGGCAGTCCCAGCCGGGCGAGGGCGACGTTGGTTGAGTTCGCCACGTCCTGCAGCGTGTCCAGCAGAGTGCCATCCAGATCGGCGATCAGCGCACGGAATCTCATTCGCGCATGATACCATCAAACGTAGCGCTTGCGCAGGGACTTCCGTTCAGTACGTGCGGAGGCGTGATGGCACAATCGAGTTGGCGATGGATTCAAGGGGAAGGCATGTGATCGCGTCACTGAGGGAGGAGGATGACGTGACCGGAGCACAGGATGCAAGGTTCGATCTTCCGGTGGGCTATCACCCCTTTCACAGGAACCAGGTGTTCAACTTCCAGTTGAACACCTGGCACTCCTTTGGATATGCCCGTTATGAGGATATGGTTCTGGCCGGGCAGGAAATCGACTCATTCGAAACCTGGACCGGCGTCATGCAGCGCCTGGCGGAGGACGCAATTGCTGAGGGACGGCTGGTGAACGCCGCGTTCTACTACCGCGCGGCCGAGTTCTACACGTTCGAAGGTGATCCGGCGAAGGAGCGGCTGTACGACCGGTTCATCGAACTGTTCAACGCCGCATTTGCCGGCGAACACGTTGAGCGCTTCCAGGTCCCCTTTGGGCAGGGCATGTTGCCGGTGATGCGTGTGGCGCCTCAGGGGGCAAGGCGCGGCACCATTGTGCTGCACGGCGGGTTCGATTCCTTCGTCGAGGAGTTTTACTCCTGGATGCGCTACTTCGCCGACCGGGGCCATGAGGTGATCGCCTTCGAAGGACCCGGTCAAGGCGCCGCGGGACGGCGGTATGGGCTGGTGCTGGACTACCGCTGGGAGCAACCTACCGGTGCGGTGCTGGATTACTTCACGCTGAACGACGTATCGCTGCTGGGCATCTCGATGGGGGGATACCTCTGCCTCCGCGCCGCCGCGCTCGAAACGAGGATCAGTCGGGTCATCGCCTCAGGCATCGCCTATGACTACATGCAGTTTCTCGGGCCCGCCGGGCAGGCGCTGGCGCGGCTCTTCTTCACCCGTTTCCGTGACCTGTCAGACTGGTCCGCACGTGTGAAGATGAGGTTTGATCCCGCCCATCGCTGGTCCATCGGCAACCTGATGTTCATCACCGGTGCGCGGCGTCCCATCGAGGCCATGGACTTCTTCATGCAGCTCAACGCGCAGAACCTGCTGTCCTGGCTCGTCCAGCAGGACGTGCTGATCCTTACCGGCAGCGAGGATCACTTCGTTCCTCTGAAGATGCATGAGATGCAGGTGCGCGCACTGACCCATGCACGGTCGGTGACCGGCCGTGTCTTCACCCGGGAGGAGCAGGCGCAGAATCACTGCCAGGTGGGAAACACGGCGCTGGCGCTCAAGGTCGTGTGCGATTGGCTCGATGAGAAGGAGGAGGCCAAAGCTGGCGAGGCATGAGTCTCACGGCGCGACAACGTGACAGTGGCGCCCGTGTGGCGTCCTATGACGCAGCGCTGTTTCGGTCGGCTTTCGTTCCGGCCTCAACCAGGCCATCCTTCAGTCGTATCACGCGGTCGACGTACCGCTCATCGTCCGGCTCATGCGTCACCATCACGATGGTCTGACCGGTGTCCCGGTTCAATTGACTGAAGAGATCGAGCACCGTGCGTGCCGACGCCAGGTCAAGGCTCGCGGTCGGCTCATCGGCAAACAGAACGCGAGGCCGATTGATCAGGGCGCGCGCGATCGCCGCCCGTTGCTGCTCGCCCCCTGAGATCTCGCCCGGCTCGTGTTTCAGCCGTTCGCCAAGCCCCACCGTCTCAAGCAGGCTGATGGCCCGCTTCTTCACATCTCCCGCACGTCCGAGACCTATCGCCGGGACGGAGACGTTCTCCAGAATCGTCATGCCGGGCAGCAGAGAGTACTCTTGGAAGACGTAGCCGAACTCCTGCAGCCTGAAGCGCGCCCGTTCAGCCTCGGAGAGGCGCAGCATGTCCCGCCCTCCCAGCGAGAACGTTCCGCCGGACGGCATGTCCAGCAATCCCAGTATGTGCAGCAGCGTCGATTTCCCGGAGCCGCTACGGCCCATTATGGCCACAAACTCCCCCGGGCGTATCTCGAAACTGACGCCCTTCAGGGCGCGGGTGGCCCCGGCGCCTCTACCGTATGTCTTGTGCAGGTCCGTGACGCTGATCATGCCGGCTAATTCCCCCAGATGGCTTTGATGATTCCCTGTCGAGTGATGTTCAGTACCGGCACCAGTCCGGCAAGCACGGCGGCGGCGATGAGCCCGAGGACTGCGTTCTGCACCGTCCCCGCTTGCAGTGTGAGCCTCACCTGTCCGATGGCCAGGTCCAGCGGGTGCCGGTCGAAGTACCCCTGGATGCCCAGTGCGAAGGCCAGTCCTCCCAGCACGATGCCCATCGTGGCGTAGAAAAGCGCCTGCGCCAGATATGAACCGATGATGACATCTCGCTTGATGCCGATGGCCCTCAGTATGCCGATGTGCCGCCTGCTGTGAATCACATTGATGTAGATGACGATGAACATGACGATGCCGGCCACTACCAGACCGATGCCGCTGATAAGGTCGGCAATGACGTCGAAACTGGAGACAACTCCACCCATCGTCCCGCCGTAGTCGCTCCAGCTTCTGACGGTGCCGTCAAGTCCGAGCGACGCAATCGCCTCGATTATGCTGTCCGCAGACTCGAGGTTGGTGACGCTCACCAGCACCTGGCTCGCCCGGTCGCTGAAAACGGCACGCCCGAGCACGCCCACCATCTCGGTCCTTGTGACGAAAGCCGTACGGTCCGCCCGGCTCTCGCGGGCCCTGAAGATGCCTTTCACCGTGTACTCGCGCTGCACGCCGTTGCTGTAAGTAACCCTTACCCGTTCGCCAACGCGCACACCCTGTAGAGTCTGAAATGAGGCGCCCGCGGCAGACTCGCCTCCGGCGATCTCTACTCCCAGAAGAATTGCGTCGCGATCCGTCTCTTCCAGGTAGCTCCCCTCGATGATGCCGCGGCGGATGGTGGTTACGCTTGCCTCGCGCGTTGGATCGATGCCGACTACAGGCCACGTGCCGCTCTTGCCCTTGTCCGCGGGCGCAAGCTTCTGGCGCCACTCATGCTCGATCAGTGCGGAGGCCTCGAGACGCGCCGAAGCGCCGGATACGCCTGGCAGTTGCGTAACCAGTTCGACCACGTCGTTGGCGCTTTGAAGGTAGTACTCACTCTCGGGAGGGTCGATGACGATGCTGCCGTACAGCGTCTCCACCTGCTGGCGGTTGACTGTTTCGGTGACTCCAAGGAGGATGGACGGTGTCAGCAACAGATTGGCGAAGCTCAGCGCCATCACCATGACGATGAGAACCAGCGCCCAGCGGTTCCCTTTGAATATCGACTTATGTGCCAGAAACAAGGCCAGCTTGACGTCACCCGTCATTCCGTCTTCATGCTCGTATTACTGCTCTGCTGTGGCCAAGGACTCTCCGAGCGCCACTTCACGCATGGCGCGCAGCGCCTCGATGAACATCTCGAGCCTCGGGGTGTCCATGGCCAGCAGCAGTTCACGGCTTCGACTGCGCGCCGTCTGCCAGATGAGTCCTATGGCTTGCTGGCCTGCCTCGGAGAGGTGGCAGAGAACCACTCGCCTGTCATCGGGATGGGCTTCGCGAAGCACGTAGCCCTTCTCCACCAGACGGTCGACCAGGCTCGTTGCGGTCGAGAGCGTCACATCCAGCTCCGATGCAATGGCGCTCATGCGACGCGGCCCACACACGTAGAGGACGAGCAGGATCTTCATCTGCGGCATGGTGATGTCCATGGCCAGCAACTCCCGGGGTACGCTGGGAAGCAGTTCGCGAAACAGCGTGTCCGCCAGTGCCAGGATGTCGTTTACCAGGCTGTCTTTGTACTGGGGTGCACTCACGCACTCCTCCCGGCTGCAACAGTTATGCTCATGACTCAGGGATACTGTGACACAATCTAATAGTTCGGTAAAGACTAAGTAATTGACTGAGGCGTGTCAAACGACGATGTGCCGGGACGGCGGTCTGCTCGTCGAGGGATCTGGCTGGCGGGCTTAGCCTAAGTCGGGGGCACAGCCGCGGCCAGTGAGACGGACACGTTGAACAGCGGCGTCAGCAGGATGAGTATCGTTGCGTGGAATGCGAAGAAGGTCCAGCATCCGGCGAGGATGAGGACCTTGCGACGCCTTGTACTGCTGTCTCGGGCAATATCCATCAGCCAGGAGAAGACCCAGCCCAGGCCCAGGCAGATTGCGCCTACCGTGGGATAGAAGTAGAAGACGTAGCTCATGCGGTCAGTGAGCAGACTGAGCGGGATCCAGGTGAGGTAGGTCCAGGCGAACCAGAGGACGCTGAAAAGCCCGATGCGGCTGCCCTGACGGGTGAGCAAGGCCATGTGGAGCATCGTGGGGATGATGATGGCTCCGATACTGAAGCTGATGACCGCCACATACTGCGGCTCCCAGTAGTACGGCATGACATCGGGACGCAGAATCCACTCCCAGGGGCGACTGGCGAACGGGTGTGAAGGGCCGGCAAAGGTAATACTGGCGCTCACGTCGAGGATCTGCTTCGTTCGCGCGATCGGGTCCACCGGATAGCCGGTGATGATGGCGTCGAAGAACGGCATGGTGGTGAAGAAGAGCGCGGGCGCCAGCACCATGCACAACGCGAAGTAGGCGCGTCGATCACGTCGTGTCAGCAGCCAGTGCAGGGCAATGACCGGCAACGCCAGTCCGCCGGTCAGTTTGGCCAGCGTGGCCAGCGCGATGCCCACCCCGCAAAACGCGTAGCTCCTCCGCAGGTAGAGCCAGAAGGCCGCCAGCATGAAGGTCACGCTGAACACGTCCAGCATCGCGATGTTCGCCTGGACGAAGCTCAGGTTCTCGAAGGCCAGCAGATATGTCGCGATGAGGGTTGCACGGCGGGACAGTCCCAGCCGGGAGCACATGAAATGGAAGAAGACGACGCCCAGTGCGCCGAACACGACCGGGAAGAAACGCCAGCCGAAAGGAGTGTCGCCAAAGAGTGCGATGCCCGCGGCGATGAACAACTGCCCGACAGGCGGGTGCTCCGGACGTAGTTCTCCCTCACCCTCGACGATGGCGCGGGCATCATTGACATAATAGACTTCATCCGTCATGATGTCCTGCGGCTGGCTGATGATGCTGAAGTGGAACGCGAGATTGACGGCCACGATGATGGCGAGCCCGAAGTACTCCCAGTGCAGCAGTCGGCTCCACCAGCGCTTGACTACTTCCATGTCCACAAGAAGTTGACCGCGTAGTTCCACAGAGTGGCGGCGGCGATTCCGAAGAGGTTCGAGATGAGGTAGTACAGGCCGAGAACCGAGGTCAGTGTCCACAGCACGGCCATGTTCACGCCGAGCCCTGCGAGGCTCACGAGGTTGAAGCGAAGCAGTCTCACAAGGAATTGTCCCGCGCCGCGCTTGCGCCGGTCGGGGAAGGTGAAGAAGTCGTTCAGTGTGAAGTTGGTGATTATGGATGTTTCGATGCTGATGGCGGCCGACACGAGGTAGAAGAGTCCGCCAATCTCGGTGAGCAACCAGAGAAGCCCCATGTTGACGAGTACTCCGCTCGCACCCACAAGGCAGTACTTCAGGAAGCGGGCCAGTTCTCCCTTGCGGCGCATGAGGCTGGCGATGTGCTTGAGGTAGTCCAGTTGCTGGTTCAACCGTAACTTGCTCTCACCGGCGGTGCGCGTCACGAAGACGAACGGCGCCTCGACCACGTGGTGGGGGTGACCGGCTACCAGGATCTCCAGCAGGATCTTGTAACCGGTGGGCTGCAATTCGGCGCCCTCGATTACCTCCGGCCGGAACATGAAGAAACCAGACATGGGGTCGGCGATACCTCTGGTCGAAGGCAGGAAAAGATGCGCCAGGAACCCGGCACCCCTGGACATCACCCGCCTCAGGAGGCTCCACCCCTCACATCCGCCACCCTTGACGTACCGGCTGCCGATGGCCGTATCGGCGCCGTCCCGCAACGCCTGTAACAGTTGCGGCAGGATCTCAGGGGGGTGCTGCAGATCGGCATCCATCACGGCCACAGCCTCTCCGTCCACGAAGGTGAAGCCGTCGACCACTGCCGACGCGAGTCCGCGCTTGTCTGTGCGTACGACGATGCGCACCGGATGGTTGGCCGCCGCCAGCTCGTGCACGAGTTCTTCGGTGCCGTCTCGACTGTTGTCGTCGATGAAGACGACCTCGTAGTCGATGCCGTCGAGGGCCCGGTCTATGCGCTCGACCAGTGGCCGGATGTTATCGCGCTCGCGGAAGGTGGGTATCACCAGCGACAGGGTCTTGCTCACGTGGTACGTAGTAAACACGCGCGCCGTCAGGAATGCAACCCCTGTCGGCCGTTTGATTACAGCATCGTGGTATTGCCTCTGCTTTGACTTGACGGTAGACTGGTTGTGCTGCGAGCCTGACTTCGCCACCCTCGTGCCTTGGGTTCCCTCGAGCGGGGCGCTGGCTTCCTTTTCGGCCGTGAGGTGGTTCCGGCGGGCACAGTGCAATGGCGCGGATGAAAGCGTTCGTCGTCGCTGACGGAGATCGCGAGACGGTGCTGTCCATCGATTTCGTGGGACGGCTCACTTCGCTGTTGCGGCAACGTGGCTACGAGGTGCGGCAAGTGGCACTCGGTCGCCATGAGGTGGCACCGTGCCGGGGCTGCCTCCTCTGTCTGACGAAGCATCCGGGGCGATGCGTGACCAGCGATGTGGCTGCTGACCTCGTTTGGGAACTGCGTGGCGCACGCCACGATGCCATCAGTATCATGGTCACGCCGGTCGTCTTCGGCCACCCCTCCTCGACCATCAAGAACGCCATGGATCGGGGCGCTGGAAGCCCTCGTTTGCAGGTGATAATCGGATACGGCGACGACGTCGTCGCGGAAGAGGAGACTACCTTCATCGATATCACCGATAAACACTGCGGCGCGGCGGACATCGTGCATCCCGGCATGGTGCGGGAGGCGATGGCCTTTGTGACCAGATCCCTGGAGGACAACGCAACGATATGTGACGTGCTCAGGGAGCGGCTGTGAACCTGCCGGTGCAACACGTCTGTCTCATCAACGGAAGCCTCAGAGGGCGCAAGGCGTCCTCGCTGCAGTTTCTGCTGGACGTGAGCCGGCGACTGCCGGACGATCGGTATCGCAAGACCGTCATCACCGTGCGGGCCGGCGCGGCGCATGACTATCCCGCTGAGACGTTCGCATGTATGGCCGACGCCGATGCGCTCGTGTTTGTGTTTCCGCTGTACGGCTATGGATTGCCTGGAGCGCTCATGCGGCTGCTGGAGGAGTTCGATGCATACGTGCACACAGGCGACGGGCCCCACCCGGCAGCCAGAGTGTACGTGGTGGTGAACTGCGCCTATCCGAGACCCGAGTTGACCACGGGCGAGGCGGTTCGGGTGATGCGGAACTTCTGCCGGCGGTTTTCGTTGAGGTGGCGCTTCGCCGTCTGCATCGGCACCGGGCCGGTGGTGGCCATGACGAAACGGGTGCCGTTGCTGGACCGCACTTTGAAGAAAGCCTTCACGGCGATCGCCTCTGACGTCAGCGCGGATGGCGAAGACCCGGTTCCCGATTTCTTCATCCACCCCGTCATTCCGGAGTCCATCATCCGTCGCATCAGAGAGCACTATGAGAAGCGGGGCGAGATGATTCATGCCCGTGAGCATGGTTCGCGTAGCGATGCCTGACGGCTGGAGTTCAGTCCGGAGTGTTTCCTGCGGAACCGGTGGCGGTGGGTTCATGCTGAAGACGTTGGAAGGCCACGAGAGAGGGCGAATGGAGGTGCCATGCAACCGATTGGACCGCTGATGTGGGAACACAGAACGATCGAGCGGGCCGTGAGCATCGTGGCGGAGTCGCTGACGCGAATGCGGCGGACGGGCGTACTGGAGACCCGGCTGCTGGAACTGAGCGTGGACTTCATCCGGACGTATGCCGATCGCACGCATCACGGCAAAGAGGAAGACATCCTGTTCAAGGCGCTCCAGGACAGGCCGCTCTCGGCTGAGGAAGGGACCGTTGTCCATGAACTGATGGCGGATCACGTGCGTGCGCGGCAGTTGACCAGGCAGGTGGTGACGGGCATGGAAACCCATACGGCTGCCGGATACGGCGGCATGGACATGGTGCTGGCGGCACTGGAACAGCTCTGTCTCCTCTACCCGGCTCATATTGAGAAAGAGGACAAGCACCTGTTCCACCAGGTCATGCGCTACTTCACCCGGGAGGAGATGGACCGAATGCTCGAGGAGTTCCGGGAGTTCGACCGTCAGCTGATTCACGAGAAATACGCAGCGCGCATCGACGAGATGCGGCACGCTGTAGGGAGCGGGTGAGAAAGACGGCGCACGCGCGGGTGGTTCACCCGCACGTGCGCCCCACGCGCCATCGCTGCAACAGCTCGCTGCGCCGCACCCTCGGCGAACCAGATGGTGCTAGCCTTGCGACGGTTGCACGAACGTGTACCAGTCGGAGTACTTCGGGTTTCTCCCTTTCGCCAGCTCACGGTACATTGTCTGAAGCTTCGTCGTGAGTGGACCGGGCTGTCCATCGCCCACGCTGCGCAGATCGATTTCTACTATGGGCACTACGCCTGCGTAGGTTCCTGTGAAGAATGCCTCGCGTGCGCGGTAAAGCTCACTGCGCACTATGCTGCGCTCGATTGTCTCAATGCCCAGCTCATTCTGCGCGAGTTTCATCACGGTGTCGCGTGTCATTCCCAAGAGGATGCCGTCAGCAGGCGACGGCGTGACAAGATTTCCGTTCAGCACCAGGAACGTGTTAGTCACGGCACCCTCAGAGACGTGCCCCTCGGGCGTGAGCATGATCGCGTCGTCGAATCCAACGAGCTGCGCCTCTGTCTTGGCAAGCGCGCCGTTGACGTAGCCACCGCAGACCTTGCCGTGCGTTGGTATCTGATTGTCGCAGACGCGTACCCAGGACGAAGTGGCACAACGAAGCCCGCCCTTGCTGGAGAAGGGCGGCAGCACGGTAGCGATGACGGTCCAGTCCGCATCGAGGTCGTGCAATCTCACGCCGAGCGATTCCGACGACTTGTATGCTACGGGTCGGATGTAGACGTTCTGACGGAAACCCGTGCGCCTGACCGCCTCGACGGTGATTGCGGCCATGTCGTGCTCGTTGTACGGCAGCTTGATATGAAGCAGCTTACACGCATAGAGCTGCCGCCGGTAGTGGTCCAGCAGTCTGAAGATGCAGTACTGCTCCTTCTCCTCATCCCAGGTGGCGTTGAGGCCGCCGAACGTTGCGGTACCGTAGTGGAACGCGTGAGTCATGATGCCGATCTTCGCGTCTTTCGGAT
>CAYNXN010000018.1:0-15460 GCA_964401175.1 uncultured Dehalococcoidales bacterium
GTAATCCACCTCCCAGACCAAATCTGCGCAAAGTATATATCAGGGTCAATTGGGTCGCAAACCTTGGCGCCACGTCACTCTTGCGTACGCTCTCGCCCGAACGGCACGTACGCCAGGCGGGAGTACAGCGCGCCGCGTGGCGTGGGTTGGCTCCTCATGAGACTCACCCCCTTCGCGCCAAAGGACAGGCGTTCCTGCATCGCCATCTGTGTGACGATGGCGCCGATGGTGGCCCGTGCACTCTGCGTTGCGTCGTCGCGCACCCTCGCCAGCGTCAGATGAGGCGTGAAGTGACGGACCTCTCGCTCGAAACCCGCAGCGCCGAGCGCGGCGTCGATACCCATCGCCAGGGTCTTGAGCGCCTCGGTGTTTCCCTCCAGTCCCGCCCATACTACGCGTGGAGAGCGTGCCGATGGAAAGACTCCCAGCCCGCCGATGCTGAGTTGCAGTGGCGCACATCGACCGCATTCAACCTGGAGGATGCGCTGCACGTCGTCAATCATCCGTACCGGCGTTTCTCCCAGGAACTTCAGTGTAAGGTGAATGCCCGTGGCGGAAACCCATTTCAACTCAGGCCCGGTGAGTTGTCTGCGCAGTCGTGCGATAACGATGTCGAGGCCTCGGATCACATCCTCGGGCAGTTCAATAGCGATGAAGCTGCGCACACTGTTTTCAGCCATGTCCTGCGAGCTCTCCGGGCTGCAGCAGTCGGGAAGCCGTCTCTCCGAACAAGGCTCTCTCCGCCCCCGGCTCAAGTCCGGCTGAGCGGGCATGGGCCAGCGCGCGCGCCTGCCTGATGAGTGGGAAATCCGACCCGAACAACAGCCGGTTTGGTCCAACGAGGTGTTCTGTTGCGGCGAACACTGTGGGCCGGTAGAGATACTGCGATGCAGCCGTATCGTAATAGACGTTGGAGAGGCTCTGCTGCACCTCCGGCATCAAGGTGTAGAAAGGCAGTCCTCCACCCCAGTGCGCGCAGACCAGCGTCACGCCCGGAAAGGCGCGGGCGAACCCATAGATCTGTTCCGGGGTGATGCCGCCTTTGCCCGGATACTCGTGTCCAACCGGCTCAGAAGCATGGAGCAGCATCACCAACCGGTGGGCTATCGCCATGTCCACGAGAGGTGAGAGCAACGCACTGTCCAGCAGTGAGTAGCCCTGCACGTCAGGCCGCAGTTCGCCGATACCTCTCGCTCCACCGTCGACGCACCGTTCAACCTCACGCAGTGCCGCATCCCGCGCAGTGGGTTGTACCATGCAGAACGGGATTATCCGTGCGGGCCAGCGGCATCCAGCTTCAAGCAGGTAGTCGTTTGTGCGCACACACAGGTCGTGGCTCGTCCAGCCGATATTCAGCACCACTGAGGTGCGAATCTCTGCCTCGTCCATGCTGTGCAGCAGGTCTTCCGCAGTCGCCAGTCGCGACTTTGGATTCGAGTACAGCATCGCGAAACAGGCGTCGGATCCGGCCAGAGAGTCGCGGTCTGCTCCTGCCCATTCAGGCAGTATGTGCGTATGAAAATCGATGCACGGCATTCTTCGTGTGGTACGCTCTAGTCAATGCCCAGTTCTTCTCTGACGCGCCTCAAGTTCAACACGTCCTCTCTATTGTAGTCCAGCAGACGTCGCAGCGCGTTAGTGTCACCGTATCTTACGTAGCGCCACCACAGTTCGACTGCCATACGGCCCGATACGCCCTGCACCTCACGCGCGATGCCCAGTTGCCGTTCCACCGACTTGAGACCGCCGTAGAGATTGCGCTTCCAGCATTCGTACATGAGGTCTCGGTGGACCAGGTCTTGTGGCCACACCATTTCCAGTTGCGTTGAAAGGAACACCGCGTCGAAGCGGACTCCATTGTACGTGTACAGCCGCAGCACGCCTTCGAGCAGCCCCTCTATTGAGGTGCGCGTTATGTCTGAACCAACCAGTTGCACGGGGCGCTCGTCCGTGAACGGACGGAAGATGCCGACCACGGTGATGCGGTCATGCCAGGGGTTGAGTCCCGTGGTCTCAATGTCCAGGTACGCGTCCATGTGTGTCCCAGGCTGAGCGCGCCTGTCCGCACGTCTGAGTCAACTGATGAGTGCGTCGCAGCGAAGCCAGAGCCTCAAGCAGTAGCATAGCATGGGCCACGGCGCTGACTCGCGGCGTGACACATTCGCCGTAGAGTGATTGCCCTGGGAGCGCCGCAGGTATACTATTGGGGCTCGCATGATGACGCGACTCAGTCGTACCACGGGGTTCCTGCGCCGATGCCGTTGAAACCGTATCGCTTCTGTCCGGATTGCGGCCTCGAGCTGGCGGAGGCGATGATTCAGGGGAGGATGCGCCTCCAGTGCGCTTCCTGCGGCTTCGTTCGTTATGAGAACCCGTTACCCGTTGTCGTGGCGGTGGCTTTCAGGGGCGGCCGGTTCCTGCTGATCAAGCGCGGTATCCCGCCCAAGAAGGGTTACTGGGGCTTTCCCTCTGGCTTCGTCGAGTCCGGAGAGACGCCCGAGGAGGCGTGCCTGAGAGAGCTGGAAGAAGAGGCGGGGGTCAAGGGGCAGATCTGCCGGCTTATCCGTGTTGTCCGTCGTGAAGACAGCGAGCTGTATGGTGACATGCTCGTGGTCAGCTACCTGGTGCGGGTGACGGGAGAAGAGCCGCAGCCGGGAGATGAAGTAGATGATGTGCGGTACTACCTGCCGTGCGAACTGCCGAGTTACCTGGCAATGAGCGTAGGCGAAGTGCTTGATGAGGTCGCCGCTCAATCAGAAGGCTGACCGATCAGCCGCAGGAACTCGGTCTCGTCGATAACGGGCACGCCCAACTGTTGCGCCCGGGCTATCTTGGACCCCGGCTCCTCTCCGGCCACCACATAAGACACCTTCCTGCTGACGTCCTGTGCGGCCCGTCCCCCCAGGTGTACCACCCTCTGCTCCGCCTCCGGTCTGGTGAAACCGGTGAGCTTGCCCGTGAACACGAAGGTGAGGCCGTCCAGGCGCCGATCATGTGACTCTACTGCCCGGTCCTCTCGTTGGAGCATGACGCCCGCACGGCGCAGCTTCTCGATTATCTGCCGGTTGCGGTCCTGCCGGAAGAAAGCCACGATGCTCTCGGCGATCTTGGGGCCAATGGATGAGAGTCTCGTCAGTTCTTCCACTGAGGCTGCCGCAAGTGCGTCCACGCTGGCGAAATGCTGTGCCAGCAGTTCCGCATACTCCTGGCCCACGTGGGGAACGCCGAGCGCGAAGAACACTCTCGACAGCGATCGTCCCTTGCTCGCCTCGATCGATGCCAACACGTTTGCCGCACTGCGTTCGCCCATGCGGTCAAGTCCAAGCAGCTGCTCATTGGTGAGGTAGTACAGGTCTCCCGCGTCCTGTATCATGCCAGTGGAGAACAGTGCCTCGCAGAGCTTCTCGCCGACGCCCTCGATATCCATCGCATCCCGGCTGACGAAATGCTTGACGCGCTCAAGCGCCTGTGCCGGGCAGGCCGCGTTGCTGCAACGGTGCAGCGCCTCGCCTTGAGGTTTGACCACCTCGTGTCCGCACACCGGGCATTGGGATGGCATGTGGAACACTTGCTCTGCGCCGGTTCGCAGACTCGCTACCGGGCCGACGATCTCCGGAATGACGTCCCCGGCCCGCTGTACGATGACGGTGTCACCTATGCGAATGTCCTTGCGGTGGATGTCTTCTTCGTTGTGCAGCGCGGCCTGGCTGATTACCACGCCCGCAACGCGCACGGGCTGCAGGATGGCGAAGGGATTGAGTGTTCCGGTGCGGCCAACGCTTACGCCGATGTCCAGCAGGCGCGTGGTTTCCTGCGCAGCGGGGAACTTGCAGGCAATGGCCCACCTGGGTTCCCGGCCCACGCTTCCCAGTTCACGCTGCAGCCGAAGGGAGTTCACCTTCACCACCATGCCGTCAGCTTCGAAGGGCCAACTGGCGCGTTCCTCGCGCCAGTGTTGATAGGTGCGCTGTGCCTCATCGAGGCTTAGCGCCCGGGTGATGCGCGGGTTGATCTTGAACCCGAGTGTGCCGAGCCACTGCATCATCTCCCAGTGCGTTGCGGGCACGTGGCCGTCTTCCGCCCACCCAAGCGCATAGATGAAGATGTCCAGCGGGCGTTCAGCCGTCACGCCGGGATCCAATTGCCGTACCGAGCCCGCGGCGGCATTGCGCGGGTTGGCGAAAAGAGGCAACCCCTGCTCCGCTCGCCGTTCGTTCAGCCTGCGGAATCCCTCTTTCGGGAGATAGACCTCGCCTCGCACCTCGAACCGCGATGGCGCATTGCGTGGCACTGCGAGGGGGACGCTTCTCACCGTCCTGAGATTGGCGGTTATGTCCTCGCCATGCAGTCCGTCGCCACGGGTCGCGCCTGTGACCAACACGCCGTCGACGTAGGTCAGTGCCACCGCCAGCCCATCGATCTTGGGCTCACACACAGTCTCGAAATCGCCTTCGCCGATGAGGCCTGCCACACGGCGCCACCATGCGGCCAGTTCGTCATCAGTAAACGCGTTGGCCAGGCTCAGCAATGGCAACGGATGGTCGACAGTGCGAAATGCCTCGGCTGGAGCCGCGCCTACCCGCTGGGTTGGAGAATCCGGTGTGATGAGTTCCGGATACCGCTGCTCCAGGGCGCTCAGCTCGCGAAAGAGCCTGTCGTACTCTGCATCGCTGATCTCGGGAGCGTCAAGCACATAGTAACGATGACTGTGGTACGTGAGAGATCTCCGGAGCTCCTCAACTCTCTCACGGGCAGCGGTCAGGTCGTTCATCGTGCAACCCCTTCGGGCAGTATACCACGCTCGTTCCTCGCGTACGGAAGGTGCAGCCGGCTCGCCGGGGCTCTGCAGGTTCGGTGCTGGCGGGCGCAGCGAGACTGTGCGTCCCGGTTGGAGCGGTCCACGGACGCTGTGCCGACCTCCGCGTGCGACCGCGCCACGGTTGCTGCAGTATGCCGTGTCGGGTGGTGCGCCTGGTCAACCGCCTGCGCTGGTACGTGGGTGATATACTACCGCGACGTGCCAATGAGCCAGCAACCACCCAACTTCACCATTCAGCATCAGTGCGGCGATTCAGCGGCTCGGAGTGGTACCCTCAGCACGGCGCACGGGCCGGTCAGCACGCCGGCGTTCATGCCGGTGGGAAGCCAGGCGACTGTCAAGTCGCTGACTGCGGATGATGTGCGCCAGTGCGGCTATGAGATACTCCTGTCGAACGCGTACCATCTCTACCTGCGGCCCGGGGTGGACGTGGTCCGCGCCGCGGGCGGCCTGCATCGCTTCATGGCGTGGGACCGGGCCATCCTCACCGACAGCGGTGGGTTTCAGGTGTTCAGCCTCGCTCCATTGCGGCGCATCGATGACGAGGGCGTCACATTTCGCTCGCACATCGATGGCAGCATGCACCGTCTCACGCCCGAGACGTCGATGCTGATCCAGGAGGGGTTGGGGGCGGACATCATCATGGTCCTCGACGATGTTGCGCCCGGTGGGGCCGATAGGGCACGCCTGGTAGAGGCGCTTGAACGAACGCATCGCTGGGCGGAGAGATGTCTCCTGGCGCACCGCGACACGGGGCAACTCCTCTTTGCCATCGTTCAGGGCGGCGGTGATATCGAACTTCGCCGGAGGTCGGTCAGCACGCTTGCTTCGCTGGACTTTCCGGGCTATGCGGTGGGTGGATTGAGCGTGGGTGAACCGAAAGAGGTGATGTACGCGGTGCTGCGCGAGACCGTGCCGTTGCTTCCGATCGACCGGCCACGCTATCTGATGGGCGTTGGTTCGCCCGAGGATATCGTCGAGGCGGTCTGGTGTGGTGTCGACATGTTCGATTGCGTTCTGCCGACCCGGGTGGCGCGCAACGGCGCGGTATACACGCGGGCGGGGCGACGGAGCATCCGACATGGCGCGTTCAAGTCGCGCTGGCAGCCCATAGAGCCGGACTGCGATTGCTACACCTGCCGTACGTACACGGCGGCCTATGTGCATCACCTATTCAGGTGTGAGGAGCTGCTCGCCTACCGCCTGGCTACCATACACAACCTTCGATTCATGCAGCGGCTGATGGATGATATCAGGAACGCGATTGCATCGAACTCACTGGCGGACTTCCGCTCCGACTTCCTGCAGCGGTACCGTGTCGCTAATGAGGCTGCCAGGCTTGGACACAGGCGCGCCTGTCGAACCGGAGACCTGCGCGATGGCGAGGGCGTCCGGTCTTCCTGTCCGGGTGTTGTCGATGGCTGACTTGCTGTTCAGCTTCAACAACCTGCTGGGCCTTACCTTTGCTCTGGTCGCCCTGAGTCTGACGGTGCTCGTCTTTCGACTCTTCGGTCGCGATGGGCTGTACGCCCTTGTGGTTGCCGCTGTCATCGTCGCCAATGTACAGGTGACAAAGACGGTTGTGCTGTTCGGACTGAGCGCCACCCTTGGCAATGTCTTGTACGGTACCGTGTTTCTTTCTACGGATGTGCTGAGCGAGTTGTATGGCCCGCGTGAGGCGCGTCGCTGCGTCTGGTTGGGCTTCGCGGCGATGGTGCTGGTTGTGCTGTGGATGCAGTTCGCGCTCTGGTTCAAACCAGGGCCTGAGGATTTCGCACATGAGGCGCTGGTCACCGTCTTCGGCCTGATGCCCCGGGTGGCGGCCGGCAGCTTGATCGCCTACCTTGTCTCACAGCACCACGACATTTCTGCATACCTTTTCTGGCGCAGGCGGACCCAGGGACGGCTGCTCTGGCTGCGCAACTGCGCCTCAACCATGGTTTCGCAGGCCATCGATTCGCTCATCTTCTGCTTCGTCGCACTCTGGGGCGTATTCGGCTTCTCGACGTGGCTGCAGATACTGCTCACGACATATCTGCTCAAGTGGGCAATCGCCTTGCTCGACACGCCGTTCATCTATCTCGCGGTACGACTTGGACGCAGGGAGCGGCTATCCTCCTTCGAAGCAGAAGAGGTCTCCTGATCCATGGCCCGAACGGCTGGCTGCTTGCATGTCGTGTTGTAGCTGGTTATAGTGAACAGGAGGTTCAAGCCGGCATCGTGCGTGAAGAGGCGTTGGCGCCGGTTTGTGGCGCCTCTTCTCACGTTGTCCCATGAGGAACCTCGTCGGTGGCGTGCCTCGCCTTATCTGTGACGGGGCGCCTGCCTGGGAGTGGCCAGTGAGAGTATGCACGGTACAGGAGATGCGGGAGTGCGACCGCCGGGCCTGCGAGGAGTATAGCCTTCCCGAGGTGGTGCTGATGGAGAACGCGGGCCACGCGGTGTTCGAGGTGGCCCGCCGGGAATTCGGCACGGATGAGCACCGCTATTGTGTCGTCTGTGGCGGTGGCAACAATGGTGGTGATGGGTTTGCGGCCGCCCGGTTGCTGCACTCGGCTGGCGCCCATGTGCGCGTAGTGCTGCTCGCGGACGAACGGGCCATCGGCGGTGCGGCGCGGGCGAATCTTGAAGCTGCTGTCCGCTGTGGTGTGCCGGTGCAACGGCCGAACAGCGTCGACGATCTCCACCTGGGACGCTCGAGTGACGTGGTCGTTGATGCGCTGCTGGGCACCGGCCTCTCACGCAGTCCTGAAGGACTCTACGCGGATGTCATAGAGGGGTTGAATGACGCTGCTGCGCCGGTGCTGGCCGTCGATATTCCCTCGGGAGTGAACGGCGACACGGGTGCTACTCCGGGGGTGGCGGTCCGGGCTGCGTGCACCGTGACGTTTGGCCTGCCGAAGAGAGGCAACCTGTTGCCACCCGGAAGGGAATTGTGCGGTCGACTGTACGTCTCACATATATCCTTTCCTCCGGTGCTCTACGAGCGAGCCGGCAGTGTGGAGACAGTGGAGCTTGTGCCGCTGCCGCGGCGATTGCAGGAGTCCCACAAGGGAACGTACGGCGATGTCCTGTTCGTGGCGGGCGCCAGCACGTATCTCGGGGCGCCGACGCTGGCCGCGCTCTCCTTTCTCAAGGCGGGTGGCGGGTACGCGCGGCTCGCGACGCCACAGTCCATTGCGCCAATACTCGGGGGCCTTGCACGTGAGGTTGTCATGCTGCCGCTTCGCGAAACGGATGAAGGTACCGTTGCGGCATCGAACCTGGAACGATTGTGTGCTCTGGCTCAGAAGTGTGACATGGTCGTGATAGGTCCGGGCCTCTCCACTAACGGTGAGACGCAGGAACTGGTGCGCCAGTTGGTAGCCGCAGTCTCCGTGCCGGTATTGGTTGACGGAGATGGACTGAGTGCCATTGCCACAGATATCAGCTGCGTGCGGCGTCGAACCGGTGGCACGATCCTTACGCCGCACACGGGGGAGATGACGCGTCTTCTCGGTACAACGGTGGAAGACGTGCAGCATGATCGCGTGGCGGCCGCGAGGACGTTGGCGCAAGCATCATCTGCTACCGTATTGCTCAAGGGTTCGACGACGACGGTGGCGGAATCGGAAGGATTGGTGTCATTGAGTCTCACCGGCAACCCGGGCATGGCGACCGCCGGGTGTGGAGACGTGCTGACTGGAACCATCGCTGCGATGCTCGGAATGGGTTGTGATCACCGGCAGGCTGCCCGCATCGGCGCATTCATCCATGGCATGGCGGGAGACATGGCAGCCGAAGCCAAAGGCCAGGACGGCATCACCGCTGGCGATGTGATGGAGAGCCTTCCGCATGCGGTGAGACGGTATCGTGCGCATTTTCGCCGGTTGGCAGGTAACCACTGCGGCCGACTCAACGTTATATGAGTGGGAGGCGTTTCGCCGCAGGCTACACAATCTGACATAATGGAGGTGGGGCATTGTCCGGGTTCATGCCGGTGCCGACTTGCATGCTGCCGGATGATGACCATGCGCGGTGGTTGTACATCGGGGGTTGGTGGCGGCACTGGTTGACGTCAACCGGGTTGCGGTCACCTGTCTCTATCGTGCCTCCTCGTACGTGTTGACATTCGTGAAGGAGGGAATTAGAATAGCGCCATGAAGCTGCTGGTGATAGGACTGGGACAATGTGGTGGGCGTATCGCCGACAGGTTCGCTCGCCTGAACAAGAGAGGCCACGCACTCCGTGGAATGGACACCCTGGCGGGTGTCTTCGCCGTAAACACCGACGTCACCGACTTGAGCGGACTGCGCACAATCAAGCCGGACTACAAGCATCGCATTCTGATCGGGGCTCAGCGAACCAACGGACATGGCGTGGGCAAGATCAGTGAGCTTGGCGCCGAGATAGCGAACGAAGACGTGGACAAGGTCATCGATGCCATCCGGACTGCTGAGGGCTTCTACGAGACGGATGCATTTCTGCTGTGTGCCGGTGCGGCGGGTGGCACGGGTTCCGGCTCCATCGGGGTGCTCACCAAGCACCTCAAGGAGCGATACATAGGCAAGCCTGTGTACGATGTGGTCGTATTGCCATTCCGGCAGGAGGAGACCACTGAGACGCGCACCATCTACAACACTGCTACGTGTCTCAAATCAACCTACCTGGTCGCTGACGCGGTGTTCCTGGTGGATAACCAGCGCTACGTGAAGAAGGATGCTCCCGCCGAGAACAACCTCAATTCGATCAATGCGCGCGTGGTGGAGCCGTTCTACAACGTGCTCTGTGCTGGTGAGGAAACCAATCGGCGGTATGTGGGTTCCAAGACGCTGGACGCGGGCGATATCATTCAGACGCTCACTGGTTGGACGGTCATCGGCGGTGGCACGTCTCGACTGGAGCGTCGGCTGCCGTTCTGCGGTCCGAAGCGTGACTTCCGGGAGAAGATGAGCGACACCAGCCGCGCGGTTCACGCGATGGACCAGGCTATCAGCGAGCTTTCGATGACCATCGATCCTGCGGATGTAGGCAGAGCACTCTACCTGCTCACTGCCCCGGCAAGGGAAATGAGCATGGATGTCATGAAACAGCTCGGCGACAACCTGCGCAACCTGGCGCCGAATGCGCTCATCCGCAGCGGCGACTATCCACGCGATAGCCGGCAGGTTGATGTTACGATTGTGATGTCCGAGATCACCAGCGTGCGGAAGATCACTGACTACTTCACCAAGGCTATAGACCTTATCTCGGTGATGAAGGCCAAGAAGGGGCTCGGGTATCAGACGAGAAGACTCGAGGAGTCATTCGACGAAATCCCGGTGCTGCTGTAGGACTATCGGTCGCTGACGAGCTCAAACGCAAGCAGGTCCCCCGCATCATGCCGGGGGACCTGCTTCGTTCTAATGGGCGTTCTTCGGCCAGGCCTAGCGCCGGGCCTTGGTAAACACCTGCCAGGTTCGCTCCATGGCTTCTCCGTGTGTAATCCTGGCTTTCTTCTCCGCCTCTTCCCGCGCCTTCATCGCTGCGGCAACCGTATCGTCGAAACTCTTCTTCGCATGTGCCGCACTATCGTCAAACGCCTTGCGGGCGGATGCGGCATTCTCCTCATAGAGCTGTCTCGCCTGTGCCAGACCGTCCTCCAGCGCCTTCTTGGCTTGAGAGACAGATGCGTCATAAGCCTTTCTGGCCGTGCCGATGGTCTCCTCATTCTCACGCCGGGCTCGATTCAGTTCGTCAGCGTACGCCTTCTCCGCCTTCGCCTCCTGGTCTTTGTACGCCTTCTCCAGTTGACGCTCGGCCTCGACGTAGGCGACATACGCCGCTGCAGCACGCTGCTGGGTCTCATCCAGCAGGTCGATAGTTGGTTCTGCAGGCTTCGGAGCCTTCTTTGGCTCCTCGGCCGGGGCCTTGGATGCTGCCTCCTTCGCTACCGCTTCATCTTCATGTGCCATCTCTGTTCTCCTTCTCTCAACCTGTCCTTTGCCTCATCACATCACTGGCTTGTGCGATTCACGATGCGGCGGCGAGCCGTCGCCGGCACGCGCTCACTCCTCATCGACGGGTTCAGGCTTGCTGAACGGCTGATCCTTGTCGGTGGCGTACATCTTGGCGAGGAATTGCAGCCTCGAATGGATGTCCGGCCGATGGTCTCGTGCCGGCGGCGGCTTGAGCTTGGACTCCTCCACATCCAGTCGGCTCATGGCGTCGGAGAATCGCCTGACTGGTGTCTCGGCCGGTTCCTCTTCGGGCTGACCCACCTCCTCCGTGAAGACGGAGACCTCCTTGAATACCTTCAGGGCAGCGCGCGATGTCCTGCGCGCAAACTTCGTGGTCTCTTCCGCCTTGGCGATCGCCTCCTGCAGGACCTTGGCCGATGCCACTACGTTGTCGTGAGCTGCCTTCACGGCAGCCTCGGTGGCCTCTCGCATCACGCGCTTGGATTCCTCCGCGGTGCGCAGGGCCTCGGCGCTGGTTGCCTCGGACCTTCTGGTGGCCTCCATCGCCAGGCGCTTGGCCTCTTCCGCCGCCTCTGTGGTCATCCGGCCAAGTTCATCGGCCTTCGTTGAAGCACCGCCTGCCACCTTGAGCGCATCTTCGGCCATCCTGGTGGCGGCAACGGTCATCTCTTCAGTACGGCGCACGGCCTCACGTGCGGCCCGCTCCGCCTCATCGGCCCGTCCCATCGCTTCCTGTGAGGCCCGGGTGGCAGACTCTACGGCTTCGCGACTGGCACGCACTGCGGACTCGATACGTGCCACGGCCTCCTGAGATGCTCTCACCTGGCGCTCAGCCTCACGCTGGCTCAGTTTCCCTGCCTCCTCAGCCCTCCGGATGGCTGCTTCAAAGGCGCGATTCGACAGCTCTGCCCCTGCGTTGGCGGATGCGATCGCTTCCTCGGCACGGGCGCGTGCTTCCTCGAAGGCGGCTGATGAGAGCGCGGCAGAGTCAGACGCGGACTGGACAACGCGCGTCGCCCTCGCCACCGCCTTCTCAGACGCCTTCTCAGCCTCTTTTGCCATCCTCTCCGAGGAGCGTCCGGTGCGTTCGGCAGCACTCTGGGCCTCTCTGCCTGCCTTGATAGCTTCTTCCGCGAGTCTCACGGCCTGCTGCCCCTGCTCCTCGGCGCGGGTTATCGCCTGCTGGGAAGAGCGTTTCGCTTCCTCGGCCTTCTGCTGGGCCGCCATGGTTGTCTTCTCGAGCTCGGCAAGCGAGATCTGGCAGGACGAAATGGTGTTGTCTATCGTGGCTGTGGCCCTGTTCACCAGCGCTTCCAGCTTGGCCACCGCGTCCTCAAATGAGCGGGCTCTCGCTTCGGCGGCCTCTGCCATTGCGGTGGCCTTCTCTATTCGGGCCAGCAGTTGCTGGGACGCACGCGAGGCTGATTCCTGCAGTTCCTCCGCTCTTTTGACCGCCGCCTCAGAGGCTCGACGCGCCTCCTCCGCCTCGGAGCGGGCGTCTCTCCCGATCGCCTCCACCTTGCTGATGGCCTGTTCTGATACTCTGCGTGACTGCTCCGCAGCGGCCCGTGCGGCCAGGCTCATCTGCTCTGCCCGGGCAACAGCTTCCTCGAAAGAAGGGTAGTCCTGCTCCATGCTCATATCCTCTGGTGCTGAGAACCAGTCCGGCTAGATCACATGCCTGAACACGGTCACGTCAATTGTAGTAACCATGGCGTGCTATTTCAACGAATCAGCGCGCGCTTTCGATTATGCAATGCCGGAAGTCGCTGCCGCACTGCTGCCATCTCGTCGAAGTCCAGCACCGCCGATATGATCTCCTCGCCGTCGCCTGAGGCGCGCGCCAGAATCCGGCCCCACGGGTCCACAATCATGCTGTTGCCGTACGTCTGTATGCCGCCCGCCCCCGTGCCTGCCTGTCCCGGCGCCACAACGAAACACTGGTTCTCGATGGCGCGCGCGCGCAGCAGTACTTCCCAGTGCGCTTCGCCGGTGGGGGCGGTGAAGGACGATGGGATGCTCAGCACGTCTGCCCCCCGCTCAGAGAGGGCGCGGAAGAGCTCAGGAAACCGCAGGTCGTAGCAGATGGCCATGCCCAGTCGTGCGCCTGCTGCACTGGCGCAGATCACCTCACTGCCGGACTGGTATTTCGCCGACTCGGTGACCGACCTGTCTCCGATCACGATGTCGAACAGATGGATCTTCCTGTAGCGAGCCGCGATTGTGCCGTCGGGCCCAATCAGTGCCGACGTATTGAAGGGCATCCCTCCTGTGGGGGCGCTCTCATGCACGCTGCCCGCAAGTATCCACACGCCGTGTCGGGCGGCGAGGCTCATGAGCGGCGCAAGCGCACTGCCGGGCAGTGGTTCCGCAATGGTGGACAGGTCGACTGCGTCTCCCCTGTAGTCGAACGTTTCCGGTAGAGCGATGAGAGAGGCGCCTGTGGCGATGGCACGGTGTGACAGGGAAACCGCCCGCTCAACGTTGCGCTGCTTGTCGGCGCCGCTGGCCATCTGCACTACGGCCACGGGTAATCTGACTTGTCCATTGATCAACGCGCTTATCCCCCGGGGACGATGCCGATCCACACAGATCCGGAAGACCGCATGGGACCGGTTTGTGAGACGAATGATAACCGAAGTGCCGCTGCAATGATAGCACGTATGCGGGGCCAACCCCGGTGTTGTGCTGGTGCTGCGCGCGGCACAGACTGAACTGATGGGCGCGGCTAACCCGCGCCCATCAGTAAACTCCTAGGCAATCATCCTGGCCGGAAGCCAGGTGATGATCTGGGGGAATATCACCATCAGCAGCAGAGCGATCACTATCAGAGCCATGTAGGGCAAGACGCCACGAATGATGTGCGTGGTGTCGATGCCCATCTCCGGCTTGGTGATAGCTTTCAGGAAGAAGATGGCATAGGCGAACGGAGGGCTCAGGAAGGACATCTGGAGGTTCACGATTATCATCATCGCAAACCACAGCGAGTCGAACCCTGCCGTGGCGGCAATCGGTGAGACGATCGGTATCATAATGAGTATGATGCCGATCCAGTCGATGAACATACCCATGATGAATACCAGGAACATCACAACCAGGAATGCTCCCCACCTGCCGCCTGGAGCGGAGAGGACGAAGTCGTTCACCACCTTGCCGCAGCCCAGTCCCAGGAAGACACTCGTGAAGAACGTCGCTCCTACCACCACGATGAACACCATGCTGAATGTGCCCGCAGTGGAGAAGCACGTGTCCTTGATAACCTGGAAATTGAGTTTGCGGTAGGCGACGGCCATCAATGTCGAGGCGAGCGCACCGACTGCCGCTGCCTCGGTGGGCGCAGCGATGCCGAAGAAGATACTGCCCAGCACGGCCAGGACAAGTATGAGCGGCGGCAGCAGCGAGGTGATCAGCAGCCGGAGCTTCAGTCCCATTGGCACCGTGCGCTCCTCGGGTGGCAGCACGGGCGCCTCGCTCGGCCGCAGCGCGCACCGGACCAGAATGTACACGGTGTAGAGCGCCGACAGCGTCAGCCCGGCGGGGAAGGCTGCCATGAAGAGCTTGCCCACCGAGATGTTGGCCATGGGGCCGTACAGTATGAGCATGATGCTGGGCGGAATGAGGATGCCCAGCGACCCGCCGGCGCAGCACGCACCCGTGGACAGTTCCTTGGAGTAGCCGCGTTGCAGCATGGATGGCAGTGCGATGAGTCCCAGCATGGTGACCGAGGCGGCGATGACGCCCACGGTGGCGGCGAGAATGGTGCCGAACCAGATCGTCGCTACGGCGAGTCCACCCCGTATGCCGCCGAGCCACAGGTACAGTGTGTTGAACAACTGGGATGAGACGCCCGACTTCTCCACCATGATACCCATGAAGATAAACAACGGCACGGCGAGGAAGCTGTAGTTGGTGGTCACACCGAACAGCCGGTCGTAGAAGAGAGAGAAGATGCTCGCATTCCAGAACAGCAATCCGGCAACGAGCGCAACGCCGCCAAGCGCAAGGCCCAGGGGGAAGCCGCTGCCAACCAGCAGCACAAGCAGACCGAGCATGACGAGGGTGATTACTTCGGGGCTGGCATCAATCATAGGTCGTCCCCCGTCTTGAGCTTGTAGACGTCGCGTACCACCCACGCAATCGTCGCGAGTATCCACAGCAGGATGGCCACCAGCATCATCGTACGATAGGGCCACATGAGAGGACGCCAGAAACCGACCTCCGAGAACTCCTTATTAGTGTACGAGAAGATGGTGCGCGGGATGGCGCGCTGAAACAACATGATGTAAACCGGGAAGAACAGACAGACGTTCAGCACTGCGTCGACAACCAGCTTCACCTTGGGACTGTACTTGGCGTAGAGGATATCGACGCGGACCTGTTCACGGCGCGAGGTGACCCAGGCCATACCCATCAGCATGATGGTGCCGCCGAGCATGTAGGCGACGTCGAACGACCAGACTGTGGGCTTGCTGAACGCGTAGCGCATGAAGGTGTCGTACGTGAGCGCCAGAATCAAGGCGAGAAGCAGCCAGGATACGGCCTTCCCCACCCAGGCGCTCACGGAGTCGATGGCATTACAGACTGACCTGAGTGCTTTTCTCACTGGATAACTGCCTCAAATTTCGGTTGGGAGAGACGACGGACAAGCCAGGCTGTTGCAGAGATCGGAAGAGCGTCGTGTAGGGAAAGAGTGTAGGATAGG
>CAYNXN010000018.1:15470-16417 GCA_964401175.1 uncultured Dehalococcoidales bacterium
TAACTGCCTCAAATTTCGGTTGGGAGAGACGACGGACAAGCCAGGCTGTTGCAGCCTGGCTTGTCCGTCTAAGACTGATTACTTGTATGTTTCCATGAGGTTGGGATCGGGCTGGGCAAATGACTTCATAGCGCGGTAGGCGGTCAGGAACTCGCGCTGAGACTGGAGCACCTTGGCGAAGAACGGATCCTCGGCCGCGATCTCGTCGTACTTCGCGTTGGCGATCTTGACGATGCCAACCTGCACGTCCTCGGGCAGATACACAAACTCGGTGCCGTAGTCCGTCAGTTGCTGCATACCGAGCGTGTCGCCATAGTCGACCATGGCAAGGCTCCGAATGAAGTTGGCTTCACACGCGTGGGTGAGGATGGCCTGAAGGTCGGCGGGCATCTTGTTCCACGTGTCCTTGTGGACCAGGAACTCGAAGGCGGACATGGGGGCGTGGATGCCGGGGCCGTGGACATTGGCGCCAAGCTCATGGAAGCCCGCCGCGTAGTCAACACCAGGGGTGCTGAACTCGAACGCGTCGATGACGCCGCGCTGCATGGATTCGTAGATCTCGCCGCCAGGCATCGTCACGACGGCCGCGCCGGCCTCAGTCAGCATGTCGCCCCAGATGCCGGCGGTGCGGAACTTCATTCCCTGGAAGTCGTCCATGCTGGTCACTGGATTCGCGAACCAGCCGAATAGCTCCGCGGAGGTGCACATCGCCATGGTCGGATGGATGGGCAGGTTCTTCACGTCGTACATCTCCTGCCACATCGCCGCGCCGCCACCCTCGTAGACCCACACGGCGAACTCCATGGGGTTGGGGCCTCCGGGATACAGGTTGAACAGGTCACCGACGAGGCCGACTTCGCTGGTGTGATAGTGAGAGGCCGTCATAGACGCGTCGAGGACCTTCTCCACCACGGCGCGCATCTCCTTCAAGCCATCGACGATGGCGC
>CAYNXN010000019.1:0-15725 GCA_964401175.1 uncultured Dehalococcoidales bacterium
ATAATGAGCGGTGACTGGAGTTCAGACGTGTGCTCTTCCGATCTGCCGCCACCAGCGCGGGTGGAGTCTGCGGTGCGCCCGCAAACGGCGAGCAGAGTTCGTACAAATCGTTGACTCATCGCTGCGGATGGGCTTAGTATTGGCCGGGCGCCGGCGATGCCGTTGCGTGTCGCTTCGGTCGCCCGTCAGGAGTGTGATGGAGAACCTGCAATTCGACAGACCACTTGTCTTCTTCGATCTTGAGACCACCGGCATCAGCGCGCCGCACGACCGGATTGTGGAGTTGACGGCAATCAAGCTCCACCCCGATGGCCGGCGCGAGGTCTGGAGCAAGAGGATGAATCCGGGCATGCCGATCCCCAGGAGCGCCACCGAGGTGCATGGCATCACGAACGAGGCCGTGGCCGGCGAACCTGGATTCCAGTTCTACGCCCACGAGTTGAGGAAGTTCGTTGGCGATGCCGACCTCGGGGGCTTCGGCGTCAGTCGACTCGATATCCCCCTGTTGGAAGCGGAGTTTCGCCGTGTGGGAGTGGAGTTCTCTCGCCGTGGCCGGCGTATCGTCGATGCCCAGATTCTGTTTCACTTGCTGGAGCCACGAGACCTGGCGGCGGCCTACCGGAAGTACTGCGGCGCGGACCTCGCAAATGCGCACACCTCAGAGGGGGACGTCGAGGCGTCCATGGCGGTTCTCGAGGGCATGCTGCGGCTGCATGATGAACTGCCCCGGACCGTCGAGGGACTCAATGCCATCTGTAACAGTGAACAGGAGAACTGGATCGATTCGCAGGGCAAGTTCATGTGGGTGATGGGTGTCGCCGTTATCGGGTTTGGCAAGTACAAGGGAGTCGCCATCAGAGACATCGTCGAGAGGGACCGGGGCTATCTTGAGTGGATGCTGAAGAGCGACTTCGCTCCGGACACGAAGGCGGTGGCGGAACGGGCTCTCGCCAGGCAGTTCCCTGATTCGCCGGAGCCCTAGTGCACGCAGGGTCAGGCGCTGCGTGCATCGCAGATCTGCCGGTAGCGGCAGAAACGGCAGCGTGATGTCTGGGTGGTTGGCTCGGCCTCCCGCTCGCCAGTCCAGAACTCAAGTGCATGGTTCAGGTCTTCTACGGCGCCGGTGGCGTCGAAGGGGAAGGATCGGCCGACGCAGGAGCCACGCTCACAGGAGAAGCCTCCGCTCTCCGGAGCGGCGCCGGGGCAGTCTCCGGCGGTCAGCAGCGCACAGTCATGGCATTCACGCCGGTGTATGGCGATACGGTACCTTGTGCGCTCCACGCTGAAGCCCATCTCTCGCAGCCCGAGACAGTAGAGCGAGGCCTGAACGTGGTAAGGCTTGTGGAACGTGGTGCTGCCACTGAACTTGCGCTCAGCAACCAGGTCGACGTTTCCACCGCGAAACCAGGCCTCGTCGACGAAGCCCAGTATCGTGACGCCCATGTGTTGCCATCCTACGCGGAACTCGTAGAGGCACACCGGCGTTTCGCGCGCGGTGATGGCCTCCGTCACCGCTGCTTCAGGGGTCAACACCGCGCCCGAGGCAGCGGCCGTCTCGTGTCCGGCGATGCCAAGCAGCATTTCGCTGCTGGGCCGGAGTGGCTTCTCAATCGAGTACTGCACCGCCTTCTCGCAGTAGAACTGCTGGGCAATTGTACTGACCGGGACGGTGCGCCGGCCGTAGCGTAGCCAGGGCTCCGCATCCCGTGAGGCCTTGTAGACTTCGCGGTAGCGCTCAAGGATACGTGACGCCAGCCCGGCTTCCGTCAGTGGCGCTTCTTCAGACACGCACACAAGTGTACCCCAGGAGTGGCGGCAAGACGAAGACAGGGGGCGAGACTGACTGCGTCATGAGGGCAGATCCAGCCAGTACCATGTCATGTACTCGGGAGAGACGATTACCCTGACGTCCGCGGGGACATTAATATGGCTTCCCTTGAATCCGGCGAACTCCAGCGAGCCCGTCTCGTAGACCCAGCAACTCGAGCCGAGGGTCGCCTCTCCGTCATAGACACCATCTCCGTCGTCTATCTGCTCGACGGAGAAGCTGTCAAAGATGTCGTTCTCTGCCGTGGTCGAGTACCAGGTGAGTTTCAGTCCGTCGATCTTGCCCTGGTCGGCCAGGCTCAGCAGGACGTCCAGCGCGGTGACCGTACCCGGTTGCAGCACGTCGGTGCGAAAGTCGTGCGCGCTCACCGGTACATTGGCATGGACCACAGTGCCGATGCGCACCTCCGGGATGATGACCCGGCCCTGGTTGATCGACTGGCGCAGCAGCTCCTGCGCGAAACTGTTGTACATGCGTCCCATGTATTCCTCAGGCTGAGTGTCCAGCCGGATCACCATTCCGTCCGTGTACGGCAGCATATCCATGCGAACCGCGTTGATCTCCGGCCAACCGCCCGCGCGGTAGGCGCGGTACCACCAGTTCATGCGGCCGTCCAGTTCATCGATGACATAGGTATCAAGACACGCGTTGTAGTGGTAGTGCAACGGAAACCACCCCTTGTCCCCGAGGTGCGCCACCACGTCGAAGACGGAGAAGTGGCCGGGTGCGAAGACTCTGGGCCGCAATGTCTGCACCTCCGCAGGATTGAACGTGAACTCTCCAAGCCCAGCAATCGCGACGGTACCGGTCTCATAGGGTGTTCGTCCCGTGGGCACATCCTCAGGCAGCGACCAGTTGACGGCTTTGGAGAGCACGAATGACTGAGGTTCGGGTGGTGCGGGCTGGGTTGGTGGCAACTGAACAATGGGGGGCGTCGTTGGCGCCTCCACAGGAGTGCATCCTGTCGCCCCGAGCGAGATGGCGGCGAGAAGAAGCAACGGCACGATGAGATTGCCGGCAGTCACGTGGTTCCTCATTGACCTCTCCTGTGCCGGGAGCGATGCCAGTATGCCAGAACTGGCTTACTTCGGCCAGTGCAATTGTGATAGGACGCGGTTTACGTAGCCGAACAGCGGCAGAGACTCTCGTCCGTCCCACCACCGTGAGGCACTCAGCTCCACTGAATCGATCCTCACGCTACCAGTGGTCTCGACATCGAACACAAGATACGTGTTGTACATGTCGCTCGTCTGACAGTATGGCAGTGGTGAAACCGAGACGGCGTTGAGGCCGGTCTCCTCCTCAAGCTCGCGGACGACGGCTTCCTCGGGCGTCTCCCGGCCCTGCAACCCTCCTCCCGGAAGAGAGTATTGCCTGAAGCCCCGGTCCTGCACCAGCAACAGCAGGCCATCCCGCCGGACGATGGCCGTGGCCCGTGTCCGCATTCCGTACTCGTGGTACCACTTCTCGTGCATGCGTGCGCCAGCTCCCCGATCTGTGCGCGTGGCCGGATTATAGCCTCTGACGGAGGTATTCGGCCAAGTTGCCGTGAAGACGGCGCCGGACCGCATGGCGTATAGCGGGTCGATATGCATCTTGCCGGGATATGATCCGGCGTGTGCCCGAAACCATCGTTCTGCCCGTCCGGCGATGAGGACGGGACCTCCAGGCTGCGTCCTGCAGAGTGCGGTCGCTCCGGTCGGCTTTTCCCCGAGCGGATGCTAGAATAGGCGCATATGCCGCCACGCACAGGGCGGGGGGCAAATGTGATGTCTGCCGCGTGGAAGCCGGTTCCCGGGCAACATGCTCCGCGCGGGAGGGGAGTGTAACGACATGCCGAAGTTCAGCGCCAATCTGTCCATGCTCTTCAAAGAAGTGGATTTCCTTGACCGTTTCGGGTTGGCCTCCCGGGCGGGCTTCAAGGCGGTGGAATTCATGTTTCCCTACGAATGGGACAAGGACGAGTTGAAACGGCGGCTCACGGAGCACAACCTCGAACAGGTGCTCCACAACCTGCCAGCAGGAAACTGGAGCGTCGGTGAGCGGGGCCTCGCGTGTCTGCCGGACAGGGTGAGCGAGTTCCAGGACGGGGTGAAGCTGGCCATCGAGTATGCCACTGCGCTGGGATGTCCGCGGCTCAACTGCCTTGCCGGCATTCCACCAAGCACGCTGTCCTTCGAAGAAAGACAGTCGACACTGGTGGCAAACGTGCGCTATGCCGCCGAGGAGGCACAGAAAGCAGGGATCAGACTGCTGGTCGAGGCGCTCAACTCACACGATATGCCGGGATTCTGCCTCAGCAACACGAAGCAAGTGCTGGACCTCATCAAGGCGGTCGACCATCCCAATCTGTACATCCAGTACGACATCTACCACATGCAGATCATGGAGGGAAACCTGATCAAGACCATCGGTCAGAATCTGGAACGTATCGCACACATACAGCTTGCCGATGTCCCGGGACGGCATGAACCGGGGACGGGCGAAATCAACTTCGACAACCTCTTCCGCGCGATTGACGACATGGGATACAGCGGATGGATCGGTTGTGAATACAATCCGGGGGGCACGACTGATGCCGGCCTCGGATGGCTGAAGCAATACCTGTAATCGTGAGAGGAGGTGCACAATGACGACAATCGGATTCATTGGACTGGGCATCATGGGCAAGCCCATGGCCGGACATTTGCTGGCGGCAGGACACACGGTGAGTGTCTTCGACCGCAACTCTGAAGCGGTGAACGAACTGGTGGGGAAGGGGGCCGTGGCGTGCGGCAGCAGCGCCGATGTGGCCTCCGTCTCGGACCTGATCTTCATCATGGTTCCGGATACTCCTGATGTTGAGGAGGTGCTCTTCGGCGAGAGCGGCGTCGTGAAAGGGGTGAAGCGTGAGGCGGTCGTCGTGGACATGAGTTCGATCTCTCCCATTGCCACGAAGGACTTCGCCCGCAGGCTGGCCGACCTGGGAGTCGAGATGTTGGATGCTCCCGTCTCGGGAGGACAGGTCGGGGCCGAGAAGGCAATCCTCTCAATCATGGTGGGAGGCAAGCAGAAGGTCTTCGAGCAGGTGAAGCCCTATTTCGAGCTGATGGGCAAGAACATCGTCCTGATCGGAGACCATGGCGCCGGTCAGACGTGCAAGGTGGCCAATCAGATTGCAGTGGCCGTAACGATTGCCGCCACCGCTGAGGCGCTCACCTTTGCCTCGAAGGCGGGCGCGGATCCGGCCAAGGTCAGGGAAGCTCTGATGGGCGGCCTCGCCAGCAGCAGAATCATGGAGCTGCATGGAGAACGGATGATCAAGCGCACCTTCCAGCCCGGATTCCGTGTCAGGCTGCATCAGAAGGACCTAAACCTGGCGCTGCAGTCAGCGCGCAGTCTGCACATGAGCATCCCTGCGACCTCCATTGCCCAGGAGATGTTCAACGCGGTGGCTGCACGTGACGGCCTCGACCTGGACCATTCCGCCATGGTCATGGCGCTGGAGGAATTGGCGAATCACAAGGTGGCGTGAAGCGAGAACGCGTGAGGTTCTAAGTACTGCGGGCGCGCTCTGAGCGCGCCCGCAGCTTGTTCACCAGGTCGCAACCAAGGAAACCGGGACTCCTCGCGATGTACATTCGGTCCGGATCGCCTTGCGACTCCTGTTGACACCGCCAGCACTGTCTCCTGTCCGGGGTCGACAACATGGCCTGCCCTTGCTCCCGGACGCGGGCGCAAAGGGCCACCGCCTCATCTCTCGTCAGTCCTCTCATGGGTACCCCCCTCCGTGTCGGCTCCTGCAACCTCAGGCTAACCGGCATTCGGGGCGCTGTCAAATGATCCCGCGCCGCGGTATTACCGGGGCGCACCAAGGCTACTCAATGGTGAATGGGTCCCCCCTGAACGCCCTCCTTGTCTGCAAGCCCCTCATCGTGGTGGCTCCGCCGGGCCGGCCTCTGCCTGAAGTACGAAAGAAGGCGCTGTGCACGACCTCTCCCGCTGCCAGCAGGGCGGAGCCTACGACGCGGCCACCGGTGTAGCGGAAGTCATCGCCGAGCCCCGGAGACTTGAAGCTGTGTTCTTCGGAAGCTGCACATGATTGGATGAAGCCGATTGCCAGTGACTCGTAGTCTGCAGCGCGGAGGCTGTCGCCTTCTGACTGAATGTCCAGCAGGTAGCTCCGCAGCAGTCTCGTGTGCAGGCAGGAGTAGACGTCTGAACGGGAGATGGCATCGAAACCCAATACTTCTCCGTCGGCAAACGCGAGCAGTCCGCACTGGCCTGGCTGTGCCGTGAACCGCGACGCTATCCTGTCCAGGTTGGGCAGCCGCGCCTTCACCACGTCGCTCATGGCTTTCGTGGTGGAGTGCACCCTGGCTTCGGCGGCGAGGCAGTCAACATAGTCCCACACGGCCCCCTGGTCCGCCCGGAAGCCGAGTTCCGAGGCAAGTGACTGGCTTACAGCGCGCTTTGCGTGCTCACGGATCCGCGGCGGGGCAAACGAATCGGATGACTTGAACTCCCGGGAGGCCGCATAGTGCCATCTCCCCTGTTCGGTGCAACTGACGGGTATCACGGTGCGCGACTCGGGCGCCAGCAGGACGGTGGTGTTCAGTATCCGGTTCTGCTTCGCCCCCGCCAGTTCCTCGCCGTCAAGCGCCAGTACTGCTATGCCGCCCGTGTTGATCACCAGCAGGTCGCCAACGCTCCCCGAGTCGCTCACCTCCTGCACCCGCATGGTGCGCGACTCCATTGCAGCCTGCAATGAGATGTACTCCACTGAGGAGGGTGTCTCGGAGTACAGCGGCACGACGGCGAATGGGCCGCTGCTGCACACTCCGCCTGGCGTGAGCCCCTTCAGGAAACCCTGGATGACGGTGTCCATCTTCACCTCCTTGCCTGAACCTCTGAGACAGAAGGTTGGCCCGCCGCTGTGACAACGGTGTGTCACAGCGGAGTGGTTATGTGGACGTTTTTCCGACTCGATGGCTGAGGTGCTGATGGCGGTCCCGGGTGTTCTGGTGAGGGCGATGCGCGGGAACTGGTGCACGAATCAGGCTGGCGAGACTGCCGGCCCTTCAGAGGGACCGAGCAGGGTTCGGCCGGCAATGAGTGCGAATCAGAGGGTGCTGCGGCAGTATGACGTACCGCCGCGGGCGGCTAGAGCTCACCCAGTATCAGGTCTTCAAGCGAGCGCTTGGGCACGTGGTGTACTCCCTGTTCGTCGTTCCAGTACGCGGTGTTGCCGTCAGGTCCGACGGGGTCAAGTACTATGGTTTCGTTCGGCTTGCCGAGCGCGATGGCCAGGAGAGGCTCGTAACGGTCGGTCAACTGCAAAGTGACGTGCATCTTCTGCTTACTGAATGCCCCCACGAGGCATCCGCCGAGTCCCCGTTCGACGGCGCCCAGCAGAATCGAGATGCCGGCAACCACGTGGTCGTAGTTGAACACCTTGCCCAGTTCCTTGTCAGCCACGACGATGATGTAGGCTGCGGGCCGCTCTCCCTCTGCAGGTCCGCCCCACTCGGGCATCCGCGATGCCCAGTGCAGATGCTGGAAGATCTCAGCGTTCTTCTCAGGATTGTTGCAGAGCAGGAACTTGACCGCCTGCTGGTTCCATGGCGACTGTGATATGCGCGCCAGGTCGACCAGCTCTCGCAGTGTCTCCATCTCCACCGGCACATCTTGATGGAAGCGTCGGAAGCTGCGGTTCTTCAGGGTCAGTTCGCGTACGTTCATGCTGGTCCTCCGGAGATGGTGCGGGTGATGCTACCAGACTTGGCTTCACAGCGCAAAGTCGGCAAATCATCAGCAGCGGTTGTGCGGACCCGGTCGAGAAGCAGGACGCTGCTCTTCACGCCAAACCTCAGCGTGGTTCAGAGAGTGCCTTGAACGGGGAGGTGTATCTCCCACAGTTCACGACTGCGTTCCTCTCGCGATATGAGTGGGAGCGGTGCTGGCCCAGGGCACCTCGTGTTTAACCTCCTGCAATACGCGCAGCCAGAGCTTGCTCATGACGTGGCGGAGTTGCTCTCGTTCTTCATCGTTCAATACAGACATAACACTGTGAAACGTTTCACGGGCGAGGGATTGCTGGTAGGCGTTGCGACCCTTTTCGGTCATCGCCACGCGCACGGTGTTCCTCTTGTGCAGATCGCGATAGCGGCGAATGAGGCCGTCCTTCTCCATGCGATCAAGCAGGGCGGATATGGTATGCGGTTCTCTCAGCAGCCACTGAGATATCTCCGTAGGCGTCGCATTGTTGTCGCGTACCTGGAGTACCAGCAGCACCGCTGCCCGCATCATGCTCAGTCCGTGTCGCGACAACTCTCGCGTCCTGGCAAGGCTGAACGCGTGGCCGGTCTGGTTGATCAGCGCGATCAGATTGTAGTCATCATCGTTATTGATGGGGTCGAGCTGATAGTCGGAGTACTGCCCGGAGTGCTCGCTCATGTAACACCCTCCAGAGTCATCAAGGTCCGTAGCATGCGCAATCATTGTATCACGTGTGAGAAACGAATGATCCGGTATGAAGCTGACGACACGCTGCCCGGATGCAACATATCCGATACGATACAGATGTGGCCCTGCCGCTGGCATGCCAGCCCTGCGGCGCTGCGGTTCGGCGTGGGAATCGCCTGCGTCAAACGGAACCCGGTCTTGACAGGCGGTTGGTTCATGCTGCATACTTCGCGTGTCGTATGCGAAGTGGCATCCGGTCACGGCGATCGGTCGGCCGATTGAATCCCATGCGACAGGAGGCATCTCAGGAAAGCCTCATATCGCAGAAGCAGGAGAGACGGCGTCTAATCCCGGATTGACCTGCCCCTTGTCCTCGGGTGACACTTGACGAACTGCTTCGCTGTCTTCTCTCCTCTTTTCCATACGGGCCCCGGTACCTAGCCCTCCTCCGGGGCCCGAATTTCTTCTGCCCCGGGCTGCGGCGGCGATTCCGTCGGACTCGTTTCTGTCGACTCTGTCATGTCCCGTGGAGAACGCCGCGTGATATCGTTGTACCTGTGGTGCACGATACGGTCGGTTCGGCCGGAGCATACGAACCATTTGCCGAACCGTACGATCGCTTCTGGGGCAGCGTGAGCCTGCGGTGGCTGCCGCTGCTGTCGGTTCTGCTGTTGCCCCGGCTGCGAGCGGGCGCGCGTCTGCTGGATCTGTGTTGTGGCTCCGGCCGGCTTGCCGGCGAGCTGCACGGATTAGGCTATGCCGTCGCGGGTCTCGATGGTTCGCGGAGCCTCTTGTCCCGCGCCCGAGACAACGCTCCCGGGGTTGACCTGATCCAGGGGGACGCCCGTCGTTTTGCACTCCGGCCGGTGTTCGATGCGGCGCTATCCGTGTTCGATAGCCTCAATCATCTGCTCTCTGTTGCGGACCTTGCCGGCGCGTTTGCCTCCGTCTGCTCCTGTCTGAGGCCCGGGGGGCTCTTCCTGTTCGATGTGAACACTCCGCGAGGCTACGAGTTGCACTGGCGGGGCAGGCGCCGGATAGTCGCGGAGGGCTACGTCATACGAACGTCCTCCCGCTTCTATCCCGAGCGCGGACTGGGTTCATTCCGGGCGGTTATCGTCCGAGGCGATGACACCGCCAGAAGAGTGGAGCTCTGGCAGCGGTGTCATCGCCACGACGAGATCGTGACTTCGTTGCAGCTGGCCGGGTTCAATCTCCTGGCTACATACGGTCTCGAAGGCGATGCGCTCGCTCAAGGCGACCTGGAGAGCGCCGAGAGAGCCTTCTACCTCTGCCGGCGTCCCCTTCGCTCCGGCGCCCGTGGAGCAACTCCCCGGGGACGGTCAATGAACGCGTCAGTAGCGCAGAGGCTTGATAAGTAGCAGCGGAATGGGTGATTGGTGCAACACCCGCTCCGCCACGCTGCCGAGAAAGAGCCGGCTGAAGCCGGAGTATCCGTGCGTCGTCATCGCGATCAGGTTTGCCCCGACGCCGCTCGCGGACTGCAGTATCCCGGTGGCGAAGTCACCTGACGCGACCCGCGTCTCCACCTGTTTATGCTTGATTCTCAGCCTGGCGGCTACCTCCTCCAGGTAGCGTTCCGCTTGAGCGACGAGCTCGTCCATCTCCTCTGCGCTGTACGGTACGCGCTTTGCTATCACCGGACCGGCGCTATAGTGCTCGGTCGGGACAACGTGCACCAACCATACGTGCGCCTGGGTTCGCCCGCCGTGGTCCTGGAGCAGCGCCTCGACGTGTGGCAGCACGTCTCTGCTGGCGCGAGAGCCATCCAGGGGCACGAGTATACGGTCCAGGAGCTTGCGCCCGCGGCTAGCCTCTCCGTTCTCAGCGCGGATCAGCAGCACCGGCTTGCTTGTCTCACGGATAACCTTGTCCGCCGTCCGGCCTACCGTCCAGTGGCCGTCGCTGCTCTGGCTGTGCGGGGCTGCGGCGATGAGGCTGATGTCCTCTCTGGCGGCGTAGTCCGTAATCGTACGGTTTGGCTTGCCTTCAAGTGCGATGCCGACTACGTCCACTCCCGGTCGACGCAGGCGGCTGCTGAGTTGTGCTGCCAGTGTCTCGATATACCGTATGTGCGCGTCACGCTGTGAGCGCAGCGACGGGGGATACACATGGAGCAGAGTTACGTTGGCGCCGAGTCGGTCGCTCAGTTCCTCTACGTAGGGTAATGCGACTTCGGACCGCTCACACCCATCCACGGGAGCCAGAATCCTCGTTATCATCCTGCACCTCCTTCGCCCTGTCGGGCGGCCCTCCACACTGACACTGCGCACAAGCCTGGCAGCGGTGATACACGAAGCTGGCGCCTGCTCCAATTCGATTATAGCACCACCCACGGTTTGCCGGCGGGCTGTGAGACTCACGCCGCGGCTTGCTGCTGCAAGTCTCCCTGCGTCGCCGTACCGATTTCTGCCAGGCCATCTCTGGTGCTAACGCCGTCACCCGGCCAGATGGCGAATCGGCTGGATGATGTGGTCACGGATGGGAGTTGCTGTGCTACGATAGAGTCCAAGTGAGGTGCTGCCCTTCGTGCTCGCCCGAGGACTGGAGCCTTCACCGCTCCCGAACGTGTGTGGAGGCCGGAGGGGAACTGTACGGGGCAGGTCAACTGAGTCACGCTGACCGTTGCGTCGAGGATGCGGGGCAGCCCTCTCTCCGCCAGTGTCGGTATCTGCGCCATCTCCATCCGGCCCGTGATGACGCCCTGGTGATGGGCGACGCTGGCGCCACCGGTGTGTCGCAGACTGTCTCAAGACACGCGGCTGGTCGGGCTGCGTCCTGAATCCGGTCCGTCAGCCAGTCGCGTATCATTGTGCCTGGAGCTGCCGGCCATGCGCCTCAGAGAAGTCGAGATCCGCACTGCCTTGACCCGTTCACGGCTTTTCGATTACTGCGTGAACCCGTACGCCGGATGTGGCAACGCCTGCGTCTACTGCTACGCGCGATTCGCCACCAGGTTCTCCCACCCCGGCGAGGAATGGGGAACCTTCGTCGATGTCCGGCGTAACGCCGCCACGGTGCTGGAGCGCGACCTCAGGCGCTCGCGTCCCGGGACCGTCTACATGAGCTCGGTCTGTGACGCCTGGCAGTCGGCCGAGGCCACCTATGGCATCAGCAGGCAGTGCGTGAGGCTGCTGCTCGACGCGGGGTTTCCGCTCTTCCTGCAGACCAAGAACGCGCTGGTTGAACGCGATTTCGACCTGCTTACGGGCAGGAGCAACGTCGAGTTCGGGGTCACGCTGACCACAGACGACGATGCTGTCGCCGCGCTGTTTGAGCCAGGAGCGTCGTCGCCATCCGAACGTTTGCGGGTGTTGGAGCGTGCCCACCGCATCGGACTGCGGACCTTCGTCTTTCTCGGGCCGTTGCTGCCGGGGATCAGTGATCGAGGCGAAGGGCTCCACCGCCTGATGTCGTGGGCGGCCGAGGCGCAGCCGAACCGGGTGTTTGTCGACAGGCTGAATCGCCGGTCGGGAATGTGGCCGGCGGTGTCTCATGCGGTGGAGGCGTACGATGCTGGCCTGCTGTCGGAGTATCGTAGAGTGCTCTTCACCGCTGAAACGAAAGACTACGAATACGAGCTGCGCGGCCGCGTCTCGAGAGTGGCGGATGCGTATGGCCTGGCAAGGCGGATCGAGTGGTGCTTCTGAAGACGACGCTGTGGGGTGAACAGCCCGGGCTACCAGGCGTGTCCGCCGGTGTCTCAGTGGTCGATACCCGCTATAATTGGGGCTCTGAATCTAAATGACGCCCACAAGACTCAGGGGACATCAGCCGTTCATCGTGATGGCCCTCAGAAACGGAGCGAACACGCGGCAGGCGCTGCGCAAGCGATACGAACGGCTTCTGCACTACATGGGCCTGCCGGTGTCATTCGCGGGCGAAGACCGCGGCTGGCGATTTCATCGTGAACTGGATGAGAACCTCGACTCCCTGGTGAAGCGAGGCTTCGTGAGAGTGGACGGCGATTCCTTCGCCTTGACAGCCGAAGGGATCGAGGTAGCGGAGATTGCACACCGGCGGGCGCGTGAATCCGAGGATCCAGCCGCGGCCGTTACGCACAGGCCGTCAGTGGCCGCCAGGCTGTCCGTCGCCTCCTACGCGTTGCTCACGCTCCTCAAGCTGATCGCCGGTTTCACGTTTCAGAGCGCGGCGCTGATCGCCGACGGATTGGACAGCCTGATCGACGTGCTGTCTGCCTCCATCGTCCTGCTGGGGGTCCGTCTCGGGAGGGAACTCGTCTCTGCCGCGTTCGGCATTGCCGCGATGGGGCTCATCGGTGGCGTCGTCACGTATGAAGGCCTGCTGCGCCTGGCCCGTCCCACCGTGGTACACGCTCCGCCGGCGGCATTCGTTGTGGTTGTTGTCGCCGGCGTCATATCGTACGTGTTGAGCGCGTATCAGCGCCGGGTCGGGCGCCGCGGTGGCAGCCTGGCGTTGATCGCTCAATCGGTGGACAGCCGCGGACACGTGTATCAGGCAGGTGGGTTATTACTTGGTCTGGTGCTGTCGCGTTTCGGGATCTACGCCGTTGATGCGGTAGTCGCCGTCACCATCGGCGTCCTCATACTGCGTTCCACCGTGGAGCTGGCGCTGGAGCTCGTCCGCGTGGCGCGCGCCGAGCGCACCGACGGCGCTGCCGCCGAGGGTGTAGCCGGACGCGGTTTCGACCGGCACCGATGGCATTTCTTCAGGACGTGGACGCTGTTGACGCTCAAGGACGTTGGCACACGTCGCGATGTCCTGCTGCGCTACGATCAGACGTTCACCCCGGATGACCTGCCCTTCTCGTCCTTCCGCAGTCCGGCGGCAGGGTTCGACTTTCGTAAGAATCTGGACGGCCTGCTGGAGGAGTTGTTCGGAGAAGGGCTGATCGCGTCCGTCGGAGGAGAGCTCTCCCTCACCGATGAAGGGCGCAGTCATCTGGATGCCAGCCTGCGGCGGCGGCGGCTTGGCTTCTTCTTCTAGACCACGTCTCGAGGCAGCATCGTTCCCTTGGGGTCGATCGCCTCGCGGATGAGTTCCAGCTCCTCGCCGGAGGGCGGAGCCGTCTGCGGAACCGATTGCGGCAGGTAGTCATGCGTGTAACCGGTCGCCGCCACCACCTCATCAACGCTGACGCCCGGGTGAACGGAGGAGAGCCGAGCCAGGCGGCTCTGCGCATCAAATCTGAACACCGCCTTATCGGTGAGAATCATGCAGGGACCGCCGCCCCTCAACTCCAGCTTCTCCCGTGAGCCCGGGCCATCCAGAAACCCGGCGCCGGAGATGAAGTCGACCCTGTCAACGAAGTTGCGCTTCTCATGCGGCATGATGATGATCTCACGGCCAAAGAGCGAGAAGTGGCCGGGCTGGTTGATCGGCCCCACCAGCCTGACCCTGGGACGTGCATACGTGCCCACCGCCACCGTGTTGCAGTTACCGTACTTGTCCACCTGGGCCGCCGAGCCGAAGCCCACGTCGATCTCGTGCCGTGCGGCTATATAAGACATGGAGAGACTGTTGTTGAACGCCTCACAGGGCCATTCTCCCAGCGCAGTCCCAAACTCGCTTTCCATGCAGGTTGGCGCCTTGCTCACATCCGGGTTCATCACCCATCCCGCAACGAGCATCCACGAATTCGGTGCGTGCGTATGCTGCGCCAGGCTCATAGCCACAATGGGTATGCGTGTGAGCAGCAGGATGGTCTGTGGTCCGGTCGACATGCCAAGGAACCATAGTTCATGGTCGCGCAACTCTCGTGCGATCGTCGCCGCCATGATCTCGTACCTGGTTGCCGCGGTCTCGGTCACAACACACCCCCTACCTGCCTCAGGCGCGCGAGCCGGGCCGCGCCTATCAGGTCGAGATACGCTTCATGCGATGCGACGCTGTAGATGTATCGCTCCAGATAGCGCTGAAACGATTGAGCATCGCGGCCGGCCTGAGCGTACATCGCCAGGTGCTCCCGATCCTGGTCGTACAGATGCAGACAGGAACAGGGATGAGCGCCGTACGGCGCCTCCACGATTGCCGTTGTGCGGAACCGCGGAATGAGATTCAGATATGGCAGTTGCCTGACCCGCTCATGAGAGACGATCTGCTCCACCGTGACGATGAGATTCCGGGTTGAGCGAGATGCCGTGAGATCGAGGTCTTCCGGCAGTTGCCTCTGCGGGAAGAAGAGCACGTTGCCGTACTTGTCGCCTGCCGGCGCGTGGATGACGACCCATTCAGGTTCGGCGGCAGACACGGCGTGATACCTGCCGCTCCCGAAGGGATCCACCACCTCCTTGATGTCCGGGTTGACTCGAGGCAGATCGGTACCCACCATCTCTCGGGTGGTGAAGAAGGGCATGCCACGGGCGCTGCAGGCGAACCGTTCGAAGGCAACCGGCTCACTGTATTCCGAAAGCTCGAGCTCCTGTGCCTGTGCGGCGCGACGAAAGCAGGGCGCCGTGCCGAATTCCTCCAGTCCCACGTAAGAGAACTCGAGGCGCCTGACGCGGCCGGCTCCGACCAGCAGATCGACGTCACAGGCGCTCACATGACTGACAACGGTGAGGTTACCAGTTCCGCGGCGCAGCAATTCATACACGAATGCCATGGGGTGGTTGTGCACCGCCATGCCGCCGAAATGGATGCGGCTGCCCTCCGGAATGAGCGAGGCGGCCTCGGGCAGCGTGCGTAGCTTTATGTCTGGTTCATTCATGCGGCGTGACGCCCACTGCGAAAATCGCGTTGCAGCAGTGGCTATTCTATGAGGCGCGCCGGAACAGGGTCAAGGCGCTTCACCCGGGAATCCATATTGCCTTGGCCTGGACGACCTCGACCCTTCCGGGCAGCAGCAGCTCGGCTTTCGACTTCGTGTGGAACACCAGCCCTTTGTAGCTGACGAGATAGCGGAAGGAGCGGTCCAGGAAGCCACCGGACGCCACCACCACAAGAGGCTTGTCACAACGATGCAGAATGGTCAGGAAGTCATCGGGCTCCATGTTGACGATGGCGCCTGACGCCTTCACCGCCTGCGCAATCGCCGCTGCGGCTGCCGCTCCTGCGTATGCCATGGCATATCCCTCCTTTTCTCGCCGCGCACTCGTGACTTCAGCTTCGATGCGGTAGCTGCCGGCGCTATACTATGCCACTTTCACAGTAGGTCAATGAGTCGCGAGAGTCAAATGGAGAGAGACAGCGTGGAAACACCGCGTGAAGCTGCTGGCCCGATCCTGTCCGGGCAGGCGCTGCAGCCCGCCGAGCCGTTCGACTTGCCCTGCATTCGCTGTGGTGTCTGTTGCACCGTGTATCAGGTGCGTATCAGCCCCGTGGAGGCGCGCCACATTGCGGCGTCCATGGAGATGGACTACTGGGACTGGGTGGGACGGTACTGTGACCCTCGCTGGCATGATACCGGGAGCCACCTGATCCGCCATGACGCCGGCGGCTGTGTCTTCCT
>CAYNXN010000020.1:0-15613 GCA_964401175.1 uncultured Dehalococcoidales bacterium
GAGATAATGAGCGGTGACTGGAGTTCAGACGTGTGCTCTTCCGATCTTGCATCTACGTAGACCATCTTGTTGCCGGCATTGCACCCGAAGCACTCCTTCCCTTCGAAGTGCCCCAGGTAGTTGACGGTCATGCGTCCCCGTGCGTTGTAGCGATCCTGCAAGCCCACCAGTTTAAGCCGGTGCTCCTCGGTGATGACGAGGTTGTCGTTCCAGAACTCCTGGAGAGATGGTTTGACCTCGCTCAGCCAGGCCTCATCGACTCCCAGCCCGTCCAAGAAGGACAGGAACTCGTCGACCCGATTATTGTCGATCATCTCGCGCGACAGAACCGCCGAGACACCGACCTGGATCCCGCCTGTGCTCTTGAATGTCTCGATCGCCCTCAGCGCCTCACGAAACGCTCCCACGTATCTCCTGCCCCTATCGTGCACGTCCGCCAACCAGTGATCGAGGCTGACGCAGACCGAGAAGAGTCCGGCCTGCTGTAGCCGGGCGGCCCTGTCGCCAGTCAGTGTGCAGCCGGTGGTGAAGAGCTTGACGGCGCAGTCCTCGCTGACGCTCTCCACGATACGAACGATGTCTCTGTTCAGCAGCGGCTCTCCGCCAGTCAGTCCGAGCCAGACCATGCCCATCGACTTCAGCTCCCGGGCAGTCTGCAAGATGGTGGCGGTGTCCATTACCTGCCCCCGGCGGTTCCGGTTGTAGCAATACTCACAGCGCTGCGGGCAGGCATTGGTGATAGCGATCTGTGCGTGTGATGGCCCTGACGTTCTGCCGAGCAGGTGCTCGTCGACGAAGCGGGAGTACGCGCGGCTGTTAAGAGGCGGCAGGTGTGAATGGAGAATCACGTAGCGTCCGACTCTACGGAGCCGAAACCGTCCCATGTAGCCGGCCAGAAACCAGAGAATGGATGGATTGACACGGAGCATCCCGGGGTTGGAGCCGACGACTCTCGCCATCGGCACGCAATTCGCCAGACTGTTCGGTACCCGCATTCACCCTACCTCCTCACCGTGGCGCACCGTGATGTCATCGACGGTTCGCCCGCCCGGTGCGCTGCAGTCGATGGGGTTCATCACACGCAGCCAGCGGATCCGACAACTACTCCGGCAGTCGATCGACTCGGGGAGCCGCCCGCTTCGCGCCACGGTGGCACGCACATTCCTGTGACGTCTGCAGGCCGAATAGTATCACCTGGAGGAATCCCGGGGACACCATCCTGGCATTTCGCGGACGCCACACTTGTCTTCGCAATTCCACTGCCGAAGTGGGCCTGCTGACCTGCAGGGAGAGCTGCCTGCACGGATTCTGAACGTAACATCCAACTGCGCGTGGCCACCTCGGCACTCACATGCAGGCTCACACATGTTGGCCTGGTGTTTCTACATCTGTGGCGTGGAAACCGTCTCGCCGAACGCTCAGGCAAGGACGGAATCGTAGACCATCAACATCACCGCGGTCAGCCGTTGGACTCTGGCCGTGACCACTTGACTGTGGACGATACAACTGTCTGCGGCTTGTGCAGGTATACTGTGGCGGAAGCAGCAGTCACATGTGGTGGCTGCCACGAAGAGGCGGGAGTCAGCGAAAATGAAGAGACAGGAGTCTGGCACACTCAATGATGCCGTGCGCGCGTACACTCAACAACTGAATGAAAGACCGATTCAGCAGGCGTACCGGGGGATAATGGCATTCATGTCGCAATTGAAGACGCGGCTCGAACGCACACACCCGGACTACGCGTCGAGCGCCGTGTATCCCGGATATCTGGACATGACGTACTTCGCTTTGACCCCACCTGGTCTGAAGCAGAGGGATCTCAAGCTCGCCGTGGTATATCTGCATCAGGAGTGCCGATTCGAGGCGTGGCTGGCTGGTGCCAATCGCAAGGTTCAGGCCGACTACGTCCAATTGCTGAGCCGGCGGGAACTCGGACGGTTCAGCCTGTCACACGTCCAGCCGGGAGTCGACGCCATCATTGCGTCGCCGCTGCTGGAGCAGCCAGACTTTGACCACCCCGAGGAAATGCAGAGTCAGATCGAAGCCACGCTCGCGGAGTTCGTCAGAGACATCATCACCTTGTTCATGTAGCTCGCCCCAGAATCCGTCCCCGCGGGAGACAGCCCCGGCGACATCGGCAGGCGTCCCGTGGATGCGGGGCGGGGATTTCCGGGGACATCAGACGCATCATCACAGCCCCAAAGCCAGGATCCAGCCCGCTCTCGCACCAGAGGCACAATCAGACCGGACTTCGAACGCGATGTCGCGTTCACCGTGGTCTCCACAGCATTCATGTGTAGTCTCATGTGTGTTGCTCTGCAATTTCCACACCTGTCACCTGCGGACGGTTTCGCTGAACGCTCAGAGGGGAGGACACAATCGCAGACCATCAACAAGAGCCCGCGGCTATTGACACCCGCAACCATCGCATGCGACGATGTTCCGGATTCCGATTTCCCCCCTTCCACGGAAGATGAACGCGACCCCACAGCCACTGGCGTTATGTGGCGGCGCGAAGCACATACAACACGGGCTCGGATACAGCAGTCCAGGTACCGCGAACGGACGCATTCAGCCTTGGGCGGTATCTCCGTCGAGCCTCCGATCCTCCGCCGAGCCATCCGCATTTCACTTGCTCACCTTCGGTCCACCATCACCACAAACGCAACAGGGCACGACGACACCGCCTTACGCGAAGGTATCGAGGCACTCGAACCCACCGCGCTCATCGCACGGGAGTACGGGGGAGAGACCGGCATTCCCATCTCCGACTACGTCGATTCCCTCTCTGACATGCAGGCGGACTGGCCGGACAACGTCCATGGATGGGAGTGGCCATGACTGCTGGACCGATGACTCACATTCACGGTCGGCTAGTTCTACATGCGGGGGTACCGTGCCGTTGATTCGAATCAGCCGTTCACTCCGACTCGCCAGCCATCAGAGAGAGCCAGTGTCTTGCCGCAGAAGAGACGAACGCGCTTCTCTTGCGGCAATCCTCGGTTCGCGGTACCCGCAGCCCCAGATGCCCTGGAGCCAGCGTGCTACAGCGCCCACCAGCGGAGCTCAAGAGGGAGGTTCGAGTACATGTCAGCCAGAACGGTGAATGCCAAACGCACGGATCGCCGAGTAAGGTTTGTCCACCTCCTGTGTCTCACCGTGGTTCTTGCCGCGGCGGGAAGCCCGCCTGCAGGGATGGCGTACGCCGATGAACCGGTCCATCCGGCTCAACCTCGATTCGCAGCTGTCAGAGAGGCCACCGTGGAATCGCCGCCCAACATCTACGGGCATGGCACTGGATTCATTCCCCCGCGCATGGAATTGCCCCACCTCACCGGGCAAACGATGCCTGAGACCTTCCTCGCTGATGGAGCGCCAATTGAGCTCCCCATGAGTTTCGACTGGCGCACCAAGGGCAAGGTCACCTCGGTGAAGAATCAGGGCGTGTGTGGCTCCTGCTATGCCTTTGCCGCCATCGCCAATATCGAATCCGAGATACTGATAGACGGTGCCGCCATGCTCCCCGATCCGGACTACTCCGAGAACAATGCCAAGGAATGCAACTGGCGCGAGCTGAACGACTTCATCAATCGGTTTGGCGACCCCGTGGGCGGTTGCGACGGCGGCAACTACCGCATGCTGGCCAGCCTCTTCTCCCAGACAGGCATTGTAGCCGAGGCTTGCGACCCGTACGTGGCTGGCGACTCGGAGCCCTGCGACTGCTCCTGCCCCTACGAGAAGACGCTCCTCGACTGGAGAATCATATCGGGCGGTTCCGTTGCAGACACAACACTGCTGAAGAACTATATCTACCAGCAGGCAAGCCCGGTCTATGTCTCGATCTTTGCAGGGAGCGACTACGATCCGGCCTGGAAAGCGGAATTCGGCCTCTACGACGGCAGCTACACGCTCTACTACCCTTCCTGTCCGTATGGCACCAATCACGCTGTGCTAATCGTTGGATGGGACGACAGCCTCGTTCACGATGGCGGGACAGGAGGTTGGATCGTCAAGAACAGTTGGGGCACTAGCTGGGGTGGGGACTGCGGTTACGGCTCCGAGGGGGGCTACTTCACCATTGCCTACGGTTCGGCCAACATCGGCAGGTCCGCCTCATATATGGCGGAGTGGCAGGATTACGATGAACACGGCGGCATTCTGTACTACGACGACGATTGCGCCGATGATGGCGCCTGGAGGTCTGGTTCTGCGCCCACTACCACCTGGGGGTTGTGTGAGTTCACTCCCACCAGCAGCACGTACGCCACCAGGGTAGAGTTCTGGACCACGGACATCACAACCGACATCGATGTCTATCTATACGATGACTTTGACGGCGTGGACCTGGACAACTCCAACCTGCTGTGGAGCAGCCTCAACCACAGCTTCGAGGAAGCGGGTTACCACGGGATCGACGTCGCCCCGCCTGTTCCGATCAGCAGCGCCGCCGGCATCACCGCCGTAGTGGCATTCACCAATGAAACCTTTGCCTATCCCATTGCGTGCGACGCGCGGGGGACGGTTGAGACGAGTCGCTGCTACATCAGTGGCGACGGGTCCGCCGATTCCTGGTATGACACTGGAAGCGACGAGGACCATGCCAGCGATCTGGGCATCCGCGTCCGCACCTCAGACGTCTGCGACTGGGGCGATGCCCCCGATGAGCCGTATCCAACACTGCACACAGATGATGGTGCGCGCCACATCGTCGTGAACGGATTCCACCTCGGCGCGACAATCGACCGCGAGGGCGACGGCCAGCCCAATGCAGACGCCACCGGTGACGACAGTGATGGAAGCGACGACGACGACGGCGTCGTCTTTACCTCGAGCTACCTACCCGGACATGACATGACGCTGACTGTCGCTGCATCACAAGCTGGCTACCTCGACGCATGGGTCGACTTCAACGCCGACGGTGATTGGGCGGACGCGGACGAACAGGTGTTTGCCTCTGAGCCTCTAGCACAAGGCGCCAACAGCCTTGCCTTTAGCGTCCCCGAAGGCGCTTCCACCGCTGGCGACATCTTCTCCCGCTTCCGGTTCAGCTCAAGTGGAGGCCTCTCCTATACGGGAGAGGCGGGAGACGGTGAAGTCGAGGACTATGTGGGATTCCCCAATGGAATCGCACTGTCTCTTGAGGCCGGCTGGAACATGGTCTCCACGCCCGTTGTTCCCGATGACGATTCTCCCGAAGCACTCTTTCCCTGTGCGGAGGCTATCTATGCCTGGGCCCCGGATACGCATTCCTATCTCACAGTGAGTGCCACGGGCGACCTGACCACCATCGAGCCCGAGAGGGCCTACTGGGTCGCACTGACTGAAGACGCGACTCTGATCATCACCGGCACACCAGTGCTGCAGATGATTGACTATCCCCTCGAAACAGGATGGAGCATGGTTGGTTCTATTCACGGACAGACTGTCGGCGTCGCCGAGCTTGCTGTCGATCCACCTGGAGCGATTCAAATCGAGTCCATCTACACATGGAACCCCTCCACGAAGAGTTTCATTCCTGCTTCTGAGATTGAACCCGGCAAAGGGTATTGGATAGCCGCAAGCGAACCCTGCAACTTGACGATGGCGCCTCCGTAGTCACGGGTGGACAGGTCCCGAGCCGGGCATGGCCGATGGATCGCGGCGAATTAGGTAGGCTGGCCGTATGCAACTGGAGATGGCATACTGCAAACGGCCGATCACATCCATCATCGGGGTGGGAGGCGTGTGATGACGACCTGTGTAAACTGTGGTCGGGAGCTTCCCGACGGAGCAAAGTACTGCACGGCGTGCGGCACGAGAGTGGCCGCCGACGAGATGTCCTCCGCTCCCATTCCTCGAGGGCATCGCGCCATCCCCTGGTGGCTTGGCGTCGCTGTTGGGGTGTTTGTTCTCTCCGTCATTGGGGCACTCATCTGGGGTGGCGGGCAGACGCCAGGCACTTCCGTGATTGGCCCTCCCGACACACACGCGCCCACGGAACCAGGCTCCGGGCCACCGATCGTCCCGTCTGGCATCGAGACTCTGGAGGAACTGTCCATCGGGGGCGTGGGCAGCCCCGGAATCCTGCCTACGTCCCCGTTCTACTGCATCAAGGGCATAACACGTGATCTGGAGTACGCCTTCACATTCTCCTCCGATGATAGGGCACGATTGAAGCTGCGCTACGCCAACCAGGACGCCCTTGCCATCCGACAGTTATGCTTCGACGGTCAGTATGTCGAGGCAGCGCAGCAGTGCCAGATATACCAGGACGACTTCTTCGACAGTCTTGTTCACACTGTCACGATGGCAAAGCACGGTGGCGATGTGCAATCGCTCATGACGAACCTGATTGTCGCCCATCAGGGTCACAGTCTCGTCCTGGCCGATGCCCTCACTGTTGGCGACGCCTTCCTCAGGGAGGCAGTCATTGGCGCCGTTGCGTACACGAGTGCGCCGCTTGAGCAGGTAATCCAGTGGACCAGCGGAGATGAGGCAGCGGCCGCTTTTCACGCAAAGCTACGAAACGATTTCTCCGTAGTGGGCGCCCACCAGTGGGAAGACATCGAGGACCAGTTGGGACTCAGCGCCGAGGAGGCCGCCACACTGGCAACCGCAATGGGGGAGACTGCGAACATAGGCAATGCACCGATAGTCACCTCTCTCAAGGCCGATGCGTATCAGGTCGGCCCGGGAGCAAGTTGCCTCATGACATGCGACGCCCGTGACCTCGAAGGCGACGTGCTGCGTTATGAATGGCTCGCGACAGCGGGACGGCTAGTCGGAGATGGGCAGACCGCGACATGGACGGCTCCGACGGAACCGGGCCTGTACACGGTCTCCGTCGTGGTGTCAGACGACTCAGGCAGTCAAACGCTGAAGAGCATCAACCTTCGGGTAGAGGCCGCATCTCCACCTTCACCTGGGTATCTCGCAGACGAGTTGTTTGCGGCAGTGCAGGCGGGCGATGGGCAGCAGGTGAAGCGGCTGCTGCACCAGGGGGCCGATGTGAACGCACGGGGGATCATCGATCAGACCCCCCTCCACAACGCGGCATCGGTAGGCCGCACTGAGGTCGTGAGAATCCTGCTCGATCACGGCGCGGATGTGGGCGCCGTGGAGCAGCACGGCATGACGCCACTGCATGTCGCAGCGGAGAGCGGGAACTCAGATGTGGTTGTGATCCTCCTGGAGAGGGGCGCCGATGTGAACGTTCAAGACAACGCCGGTTTCCAGCCGCTTCACATGGCCGCGGCACATGGTTGTGTGGAGGCTGCCGAGGTTCTCCTGGACCGCGGCGCCGAGTTGAACGCGAGAATCTCCGCGCAGGATGGACAGACCGCGCTGCACGCGGCGGCGTTCATGGGGCACGCGGACGTGGCAAGACTTCTGCTCGACCGGGGTGCTTATGTGGACGAGCGAGATTGGCTCAACAATACGCCTCTGCATCTGTCGGCGCTTGAAGGCACCACCGAGATAGGCAGACTCCTGCTCGACCGGGGCGCCGACGTCAACGCCAGGAGTAATCTTGTCCCGGACGGCACTCCTCTACACTTCGCCGCCTCTACCTGCCAAACAGAGGTGGCAGCACTCCTCCTCGAGTACGGAGCAGACACAAACGCACTGGCAGGCGGAGATGTGACTCCGCTGCTCATGGCGACTGCGGCTGCCTGTCCGGACATGGTGGCGCTCCTTGAGAAGCACGCCGGCGGCGCGTAGGCTTTCCAGCGACACAAGTGCTGGGGACTATTGACCGCGGCTGAGAGATTCGACTTATCAACGATGCGTCGATGTCAGACGATGAGAGGTACGCAATGGAATACTGCGCCAACTGTGGACGACAGCTTCCGGAGAACGCACAGTTCTGCTTTGCCTGCGACACCAGGGTGAACAAGGCCATGGAACAGCCAGAATCTCCCGATGCTGAGATTCCAGGGCAGGGGGAAGCAAGCCCGGACGAGGCCGAGGCGGCGCCAGCACAGGCGAAGCGCTGCGGCAACTGCGGAGCACTGCTTGCCGACGATGCAGACTACTGCTTCGCCTGCGACACTCGACTCGCGCAGCCTTCGAAGCCGGCAGAGGCAAGCACAGCCACGCCAGCTACTCGAGAGACGTCTGAGTCAGGCGGCCGCGCGGCCGAACCACTGCAAATGGGACGATGCCCCAGTTGCGGCAGTCCGATATCAGCACAGGACACATTCTGTGCCACCTGTGGGGCCAGGGTCACGGGTCCCCACGCGGCAACCGATCGGCCGAAGGCCACTTCGAGAAAGCTGCCCCTATGGGCACAAGCGGCCCTTGCGGCGGGGCTGGTTGTGGCAGCCATCCTTGTCATCTGGCAGGCGACGCAGCCGCCGGAGTCAATCACACCTGCCCCCCTTTCACCCACCGCCACACAGAGTCAGGCAACCGCGTCTGCCGTTCCGAACCTCGGTATCACGCTATCACCTCAGCGTTTGTCTCTCGTCGGCATGGTGGGTGAGTCCGTGCCATCCCAGGAGATCAGCATTCTGTGCTCCGCCACCGGGGAAGACCTCAGATGGCGTGCGACAAGTGATGTGACATGGCTGAGCTGTCTGCCCACCAATGACTCCCTTGATACGGGCTCCAGCGACTTCCTGGTCAGGATATCAGCCAGGAACCTCGATGAGGGCAGCTACACCGGCGCAGTCTCGATACGCGTCGATGGGTTTGAGGGCGTCCTCGCGACACTCGAGGTCACGCTTGAAATGCAGCCTTTCGAAGATCCTGACGCCGAGGCTGCCCGCAACTTCTGGGAATCCTCCGTCTACCGTGGCTACTGGCAATCCGGAGCCCAGACTGACGTGCGGGAGGCCGTCCGCGCCTACGCCTTCCCAGAGTACGGCCACGGCATCGCGGACGCGGTCTACTTCAGGAGTGTTGATATTGAGTACTCGCCCGACCTCTATCCACGCCCGATCGCACGTGTTCATTGCGAAGCACAGTTTGTGGTCATGGAAGACCTGGACCAGACCATCCGGACGCGTATGACCTACTACACCGACACAATGGTCATCCTCCAGGTGGCGCCCGGTCCCTTCAGCACAAGTGATAACGAGTGGCAGGTAGTTGATGTATACGACTATCCTAACTAGCTTTGCACCGCCTGTTCCGTTCGAGAAAGAACGCGGCCTTCTGTCGGTCGAGTGGGACGCCCCTGGGTACGGCGTTGTGCGGATGTGATCATGCATCCCACACCACTCCGATAGCTGACACAGGGCCGTGGAGGATTGCCATGGGGCGAGAGAATATGACCGGTCTCCTGACAGCAGTTGTGGCAGCTCTGTTGATCATCCCCGGCTGCGCATCCGGCCACGAGTCTGACTCTCCTTCTCCGGATTCCCCACAGATCCGCGACGATTCCGCGAGATTGACCATCAGCCCTGATCACGTCCAGCAGGTACGGATCCTGCGGTTGGAGCCATCATCGACGCGTGTGACCCCGGGAAGCCCCGTATGGTTGACATGCATCGCCACAGCTCCGGAGGGCGACTTGGTTACCTACGAATGGGGTGCCACCGGCGGCAGGTTCAGTACAACGGCGGGACAGGTGATGACCTGGATTGCCCCCGACACGACCGGGCAATGGACCGTCACAGCTACCGCCCGTAACTCCAGTGGGCACGTCGCCACCGAGTCGGTTGTGATCACCGTGGCAGAGAATCGTCCGCCTGTCATTTCGAGCCTCAACGCTTCCGACAACCCGGTGCCCATGGGAGAATCCATCACCCTCACCTGTGCAGTCTCCGACCCCGACGGCGACCCAATAACCTATTCATGGAGGGCCACTGGCGGTGAACTGTCCGGCGTCGGCCCTGTGGTCACCTGGCTCGCGCCGCGAGTACCTCCGGGACAGGCGACCGAGTACCTGCTGACTGTGGTCGTTGAGGACGACAGTGGCGCCATGGACCTGCAAGACCTGGTGCTCAATACGGTCCGAGTCGTCGTACTGCCCGATGACGCCTTCACGCCCGTCTCATGGGAATCCGGTACCGTACGCAGCGATGGAACGATACTGGAGGACATGGCCCGAGCGGGCGACGACGAAGAGAACAGGGGATACCGGTCTTTCTGGAGCTATGATCTCAGCCCTCTCCGCGGAACCAGCATTGCTCAGGCAACGCTTAATTTCAAGACCGGCTTCATAGCGGCATCTCATGACCTCGATCCACACGGGTATGTTGAGGGCGAGCCACAGTACAGGCTGTGGACAAAGCTTCACGGACTTAACGTCTACCAGGTGGAATACGAGTCCGGTGGACTACCCGATTACGATCCGCAGCGAGTGCGCGAACTCACTCAGAGCACCTTGTTCGAGGCGCCGACGCAGATAGATGTCACTGACGTCGTACGGGCACTCGCCGCCACCGCTGCGGAGAACGGACGCTTCCAGGTAATGGTGGCCTTCAGCATCGACACGAACCCTAACATGTTCGCTGAGTACATATCCTGGAGCACCGTGACACTGGACGTCATGTACGAATAGCCCTGACGGGGATCGCCAGTCGGACATCCATCCCGGCGGTGCCGACCGACAGATGTGATGCCAATGTCATCGTCTGCTGCACCACAAGGGCAGCGTCGAATGATACACACACCTCATATCACAAGAGTTGACATCGCCGGGAAGCCGCCCACTTCGCGCCACGGTGGCACGCACATCCCCGTGACGTCTGCAGGCCGAATAGTATCACCTGGAGGAATCCCGGGGACACCGCGTGTGTCGCACAGTCGCGGTCGGAACAACCGCACCGCAGAGGCCTCCGCGCAACCCGGGCTCACTCGCCGCAGCCACAGTCGGAGTCATCACCGCCGGTACTGTCTGATTTGCCCACGCTGGCCGAAGAACTCGTAATCGAACGGTCCTGCAGGTCCACCACGCTCCAGCTATTGTGGCTCGTGCTGTACGGCCCCGGATCCACTTGCAGGATCACATCGACCTCACCCCAGTGCCGGGTGAACCGCCGCACATCCTGCTCCCATGCCGCACCAGTGAGCTCCTCCCACACAATGAAGCTGACCTCACAGCGCGCCCGCGCAACCGGGCGCGCGTACAGTTCAGGCACATAGCCGAAGTCGATGGCTTTGACATGGACTTCCTCGACCGCTCCGAGGCCATATTCGGGGAACGTGTAGCTGAGCAGGGTGGCTCTCACATCCCCGGGCGCCTTCAAGTCCCAGTAGGACCGATAGTTGCCGGACTCCCAGAACGTTCGAGCGGCCACGACCTCGGGATCCTCAGGAGACTGCAACTCGACGGTGACCGGCACGTAAGCCAGAACGCCATCCACTCCTTCGAGGCTCAGGGAAACCACCGCCACATGCGTCCCGGGTCCGAGGCCATCCATGGTCACTTTCAATGAGAGATTGCCCGAACTCGAGTCGAACACGTCGCTCTGAGGCACAAGTACCAGCCAGTCCACATCGCTCACGGCACTCCAGGTGAGATCCGGCAAGACATTCAAGCCTTCGATATGAACGAGCGCATCGAGTCCGGCCTGTCCCACGGTCCCTGAAAGGGAGACGCTGGACGGTGAGATGGCAAGAGAAGGCGGCGGGGCGGGTAGCTGTGCCGGTTCACGCTCCGGATCACAGCCGCAGAGCGCCAGCGCAAAGACTCCCAGTGCTGCCAACCATAGGGTCCTGGTCTTCATCTCATGCATCCACCGGCAGGCTGCTCGCAGGCGCGCGATGCATTGTGGCAGACGCCGGACGCCGGTTCAATAGCCTTCATTCGAGCCGTTGACACCGGTGTCGCAACTGACTGCCTCACGGCCCCTTCCCTCATGCTGCCGCCTGCCGAAGCCCGCAACGCTCACTCCGCGCTGCACCCGGAGACAGTACACAGCGAGGCCGCCGGTCAGGTAAACTCTCCCAGGCCCGACCCGGCGTAAGCGGACTGTCGAGGCGGGAGCCGGAAGCGAGAACTCCATGTGATAACGCCACGGACGGTGGTCAGCCTCGCGATCGCGCAGGTCGTCTCATGGGGCGTGACCTTCTATGTCGTCGGCGCCTTCGGTGAATCCATCGCCGCTGAGATGGGCTGGGGCCGCGACATCGTCCATGGCGGCTTCTCTCTCTCCCTCCTGGTGATGGGACTCCTGTCACCGCTGGCCGGTCGACTCATCGACCAGCACGGCGGACGTCGCGTGATGAACGTCGGCTCCGTACTCAATGCCTCCGGTTGTCTGGTCCTCGCCTTCTGCCAGGATCTGCCGACCTACTTTGCCGCCTGGTTCTGCCTCGGACTCGGAATGCGGCTCTCCCTGTACGATTCCGCCTTCGCCTCGCTGGTGCGCATCGGCGGCCCAACGGCGCGCCGCCCTATCTCGTACATCACCCTGCTCGGCGGACTGTCATCAACCATCTTCTGGCCGATAGGGCATGCGCTGGCCGAACACCTTGGCTGGCGCGGCGCCATCGTCGCCTACGCCGGATTCGCCCTCCTGACGATTCCGCTGCATCTGGCAATTCCGAACACGCGCTACCAGGCGACGGTCAAGCCAGAGACGCCATCACCGCAGCGGGCCCCGGCAAGGGCGAAGGGTCAGCTCGCCGCAGTGTTCGCGCTCTACGCGCTGGTGGTGGCGCTCACCAACTTCCTCAATTCCGGCATGTCAGCCCACCTCATCGCCATACTCGGCGGGTTTGGACTTGCGGCTGCACTGTCGGTGCAGATCGCGTCGCTGCGCGGAGTAGGCCAGTCCCTGGCGCGGCTCTGCGAGATACTCTTCGGCCGGAACATCAACCCTGTAGCCCTGAACCTGTTTGCCTGCCTGATAATGCCCGTGGCCTTCGTCATCGGCCTGTTCAGCGGTGCGTCGACCGCGGCTGCGGTGACGTTTGCCTTTCTCGTGGGGGCCAGCAATGGTCTCCTGACCGTCGCGCGCGGGACGCTGCCGCTTGTCCTGTTCGACCCCGGAAGCTACGGCACCCTGGTCGGCCGGTTGATCGCGCCAAGCTTCATCCTCGGGGCAGCGGCGCCGATTTTCTTCGCGACAGTCATCGACCACTTCGGCGAGACGGGAGCGCTTGGTCTCTCCGCGACTTGCGCCGGTGTGATGCTCGCCGCCTCGCTCACCTTGCGGTTGCTCGGCCGGCGAGACGCGGCCCGGCGGAACCAGGGCTGAATGCCTCACAGGAGGTTGCGGCGCCTCTCCGTGGTCAGCGCAGACCGGTCATCGGTCCACTCTGGAGTGAGGCCGGGCGGGAGCATCATCCTCAGCGGCAACCGCGCGGGTCAGCGCCGGGTGGGAACGACTCGCCGCATACAGGGCAGGTCCAGCCACCCTGCCGCAATCGACTCAGCATCAACTGCGACAGCCCGGAGTAGTTCAAGCCCAGGTGATAGTAGTGCATGGCATGGTGCACCCCACCACCCGACGCACCATCACGCTCCGGGAGCCGGGCCAGATCCTCATCACTGCACTCAGGGTAGTGCACGCTCACGTCGCTTCCCTCCTCAGTCTACTCGCCTGGCGCGGCGAATGCACGCTCCAGCAGGTGCGTTGCCGCTCAGCGAACGACCTCGCTGAGGCACTCCACCCCACGCCGATGGCATAATAGGCGATACACACAACCGCCACCAACGCAGAAAGGAAGCACAATCGTGCACATTACGAAAGTCCGCGCCGTCTTCTTCAGTCCGACCGGCACCACGCGCAAGGTCGCCACTACCATCGCCGATGTTGTCGCCAGGCAGTGTGCGCTGGAGTGCGAACAACTCGATTTCACTCTCCCACGGTCGAGAGAGTCAGTCCCCGTTTTCGCTGCGCATGAGCTTGTGGTGGTAGGCACCCCCGTGTACGCCGGCCGTGTCCCCAACGTACTGCTGAAGTACCTGGCGACTCTGCAGGGGAACGGCGCCCTGGCGGTACCGGTGGTGCTGTTCGGCAATCGTAACTACGACGATGCGCTTGTCGAGTTGAGAGACATCCTGGAGCAGGACGGCTTCCATACCATAGCCGCCGTGGCATTCGTCGGAGAACACGCCTTCTCATACACCCTGGCCGGGGGCCGCCCGGACGAGGCGGACCTGGCCATTGCGGCCGACTTCGCGAAGCGCCTGGCCGCAAAGATGAGGGCCAACGATGACAGCGCGGCGCTGGCTCCGATCGACGTGAAGGGTGTGCCGTATCCCTATCGGGGCTACTTTCAGCCTCGCGACGCCAGCGGCAACGCCATAGACATGCGCAAGGTGAAACCACGCGTGAACGATGACTGCACGGACTGCAAGCGGTGCGTCGCAGCGTGTCCGATGGGCTCCATCAGCTATGACGATGTGAGAGAGTACACCGGTATCTGCATCAAGTGCGGCGCCTGCATCAAGGTTTGCCCGCAGCAGGCGCGATACTACGACGACCCGCAGTACCTCTACCACAAGCGCGACCTCGAAGAGAGCCTGACGCGGAGGGCGGAACCCGAGCTATTCCTGTAGCAGCTTCTCGTCCTTCCACCATGCCGAACCCGGCCGATAATGCGCGCTCTCGATGAGGCAGGCTTCTCCAGGACGGTCGATTCCTGAACACAATGCCACCGCCTTTGACAGGCAATCGGTCGTATGCGACCATGTGTGGACCTGGCCATACCGGAACCGGCGGAGACTGCCGCAAGGACAGGTAACTGGCGTCGTCTCTCCGTCGGTGTTATTCGAACCATGAGATACGTCCTGCTCAGCGTATGTATCGCCCTTCTCCTTGCGGCCACCGGCTGTGAAACCAGCGGTCAAGAGGAAAACGGCGCGCCACCACCGATCCGTGTCGAGCCCGCTCCTGAGAATCACCTCTACTCGATCTCCAGGGTGATACTGGAGGAAGTCAGCGTGAGCCACGGATCCCTCGACCGATCCTATCCCGGCGCAGGGCGGGGATCCCCCTGCGTGATAGTCAAGGGCCGCATTCGTAACATGGAGCTGGACCAGAGCCGTGTTGTGCTCTTCGCCCATGGCTTCAACCACGCAGGCCAGCGGGTCGCTGAGACGCTGGATGCCGACGGCGAGATCTCGGGACAGATCGTGCTCCAGTTGGAGCACGGAGAGACCGGCGACTTCACCCTCCATCTGACCGAATGCGAGGAGACAGAGGTGATACGCATCTTCGTGTTCACCTACGCCAGCAACGAGTCATAGGCACCAATGTTCGTGACCACTCGAGCCAGTCATACGGCGTGAACACCGAGTGGCAGCCTTTACGGCTTCGTTGCACACTACGGTAACGGTCGTTCACAAGACCTTGATTCTCGCACGCGTCCATGCGACGATGTTCACTCGCCTTGTGAGTATCGCCATACCCGCGGCGCAACGGCTGCAACGTGACTGAGTGCGGGGACGCATGGGCGACATCGTCAGGTGCTGCCGTCAGCAGAATCGAGAAGTGAGACACATGAACAAGAGAGACCTCTACGGAATCGCCGGCGGCATCGTCTTCGCGCTGGTCTGGCACCTGATAACGCGCTACCCGCTGCAAGCTATTTCGACGGGAGTCATCTTCACGCTGGCGTGGTTCGCCGGCGGCAGGTTGTCCGGCAGCAGACGACAACGCCCATCCGGAAAGAAGTGAGTGACTCCCTCCGCGATGAACGGAGCGGTTCCAGCAGCGTCCGCGACCCTCAGCCA
>CAYNXN010000021.1:0-15149 GCA_964401175.1 uncultured Dehalococcoidales bacterium
GCAGATTGTACGCGTTGATCTGGCACATCAGGCGAATCTTCTCATCCGGCACCCCTCGCATGAGAAACTCCAGGATGAGTCTCCTCATACCCTCAACCGGATGGGGATACGTGAGCTGACCGCCATCGGAGGCGAAGACGATGCGTTCAGCGCCAACCGCCTCATAGATGGCCATCACATCGGTCCACGCATAGTCCACACCCGGGTCGAGTGCATAGATGCCAAGATACGCGCCCATTGTGGCAAATCGCCGGCATTGCCCTGGCGTCATCCGGCCGATGGCATAGTTCGGATGGCACACCTCAATCCGTTGCACTCCCATCCGCCGCGCCTCTCTTACTCCCACCATCTTCTCTTCCAGGCTCTGGTGGCAGAATGCGAGCACCATGTCCGTCTGGGCTATGAGATCGAACAGCTCAAGAGCTTCAGGCACGAGGCGTCCCTCGCCATCAAGCAGGGTGATGCCCTGGTCCTCTTTTTCTCCAATCACACGCCGGTGATGGCGCGCATCCAGGGTCGGCAACCAGACGTATCTTCCCCCCAGCCGGTGCGCCGAAACAACCGCCTCAGGGTTGAGCCCACCTACGGCCTCGTTGAGCACCACGCCGCCGAAGATCTCGACCGGCTGCCGCCCGTGCTCCTGAGACCAGAGATCGACCGAATGCTGCACCAGCCGGGCTGACCGGGTCGATGGGCTGTCGTGGTTCTTGAACACCATGCCACCAAGTCCAGCCCGGCAGGCGTCGAGCGCCAGATCCAGCTCATCAGCGATGCGCGCGGTCGTTGCCGCCGGCCCGCCATGCAAATGCACGTCGTAGGAACCCTTGAGCAGGCTCCACATACGGTCCACATCAAACACAGGGTCGTTCAAGTGCGCCTTGCGTCCTGCGGGCGATCGGTCGAGCGAGCCGAAGGGGCTCCTCCCCTTGCTGCCGGCGCCAAGCCGACCCCGGAAATCCCTGAGGTTCTCAGGGGTGAGTGAGACATCTACGTATGAGTCCTCCATGACTCTCCTCTTCCTCGGCGTAGTTCGCCACACCAGCCGTGTCGCCGCAGCGTAGCAGAACGCGCTGCCGCGCGCGAGCCTGACTGCAGCTTCATCTGACGCCAACGTTGAATCCGGATAGGAGGCAGAGTCTGGATTTCGCATTCTGGCCTGGCACCAATGCATTTACCGCAGGCTTCCTGAGACTAGGAAGGTGACACCAGTCATTGTTGTTACAAATGGAGACTTCATGCTGTATCGCGCGAGTGCCACGACACCAGCTCAGCCCCGGGATGCTAATATTCGCATGGTCGGAAGTCAGCGGAGGCATGACCGGCCCCATAATCGAAAAGGAGAAGCCTACCATGTCAATAGAAGAGAGGCGCTTCCCTGCGACCGAGTTGCGCCGCTTCATCCGCCAGGTGTTTGAGTCGGCCGGACTTCCCACTCTGGGTGCGCAGAGAGTGGCTGATTCTCTCATATGGGCAAACCTGAGGGGTGTCGATTCTCACGGCGTTCTAAGAACACCCTGGTATGTGCAGAACATAGACACTGGCGTGATGAATCCCAGGCCAAACGTCATTCTGGCCAGGCAGACTCCATCGACTGTGCTCATAGAAGCCGATCGCGCTCTAGGTGCCGTTGTGACGGTGGATGCTATCGACCACGTGGTTGACAAAGCTAGCCTGGGCGGCATTGGCCTCGCGATCATACGGAATCACACACATCAGGGGGCCATAGGTTTCTATACGCAGATGATAACCCAGCAGGGCATGGCCGGGATTGCCATCGCGTGTAATCCGCCCAATATGGCACCATTCGGAGCCAAGGTCCCCGGTGTGCACAACAGCCCCATCTCGATTGCAGTCCCGGGAAAGCGCAATCAGTCTCTGCTACTTGACATGGCAACCAGTGTTGCTGCCGGGGGAAAGCTCTGGCTCGCTCAGGATAAGGGCGCGCCCATCCCCCTGGGATGGGCGCTTGATAGCATGGGCAATCCAACGACAGACCCGAATGCAGCCACAGTGTTTCTGCCGGTTGGAGGACCCAAAGGGTCCGGCCTGGCCCTGCTCTTCGAGTGCTTGACCAGCCTGATGGCATTGAACCCATTGGTGGAGCCGACACTATCTCAGAGCGTGGTGCATGCCGCGGAGGTGCAAGAGTCTGGTGACACATGGAAGAGGCCCAAGTACCTGCCACGGCACAATCAGAACAGCCTCCTGATAGCGATTGACATCTCCGCGTTCTCTCCGTTGGAGCAGTACGTCGAAAGCGTGGATCAACTAATAGACGCGGAGAAACGCCTTCCGACGGCGGACGGTTTCGACGAAGTACTGGTACCGGGAGAGTTGGAGGAACGAACACAGACCGAGCGAATGAGGAACGGTCTACCACTTCCACAAGGAACCATCGGCAACCTGAACAGGTTGGCTGATCGCTTCGGCCTGGACTTTCCCGAGGCTGTCGCCGTTTGACCAATCGTGATCGGCTGCAGCAATGCAGCGCAAGAACGGACGGCGTCTCCCTGCCGTCGGTGACGGGATCGGCTTTGCTGATCGATTTCGCGAATGGCGCCGCGTGATACTCGACAACGACTGTCACGCAGCGCCACAGATTTCGAACCGCGGCCGGGCGCCAGCGCAAGACGGTGACCATCACTTAGTCAGGCAGCCTGCTTCACCGCCTCGGCAATGAGGTCGCCCATCGCCCGCATGCCTATCTGATTCTTGCCCGGTTCCATGATATCCCAGGTCCGGTAGCCACGTTCCAGCACGCGATTGACTGCGTCCTCTATGGCATCCGCCTCCGCCTCAAGGCCACAGGAGTAGCGCAGCATCATGGCCGCGCTCAGGATGGTGGCGATGGGATTGTCCGCATCCTTGCCGGCCCTGGCGGGGTCGCTGCCATGTATCGGCTCGTAGAGGCCGAATGGTTTGCCATCGGGGAGTCCAGCAAGGCTGGCGGAGGGCACCATGCCGAGCGAGCCACAGAGCATGGCAGCCTCATCGCTGAGGATATCCCCAAAGAGGTTCTCCATCACCAGGACATCAAGGCTTGCAGGATCGCGCACCAGCATCATCGCCGCCGCGTCAACGTACATGTGGGTCAACTCCACGTCGGGATACTGTTGCGCCAGCCGTATCGCCGTCTGCCGCCATAGGAACGAGGTCTCGAGCACATTGGCCTTGTCAACCGAGAGAAGCTTCTTCTCACGTCTCCGCGCGAGCTCAAAGCCGACGTGGAGGATGCGCTCGATCTCCGCCTCGGCGTAGATCATGGTGTTAACTCCCCGCAAGCCCTGCGGCGTCTTCTCAACACCCCTCGGTTCGCCAAAGTAGATGCCGCCGGTGAGCTCCCTCACGATGAAGAAGTCGACGTCCTTCACCACCTCAGGTTTGAGCGTCGACGTATTCATCAGTGCAGGTGGCAGCTTGTAGACACGCAGGTTGGCGAACAGTCCCAACTCGCGCCTCAGTTTAGGAATCGCCGTGTCGGCGGGATTCTTCTGGTCCGGCTTGTCCCACTTTGGCCCACCCGCAGCACCGAACAACACCGCCTGGCACTTGCGACAGAGAGCGACCGCCTCCGGCCGCAAGGGCACGCCGTACTTGTCGATGGACGCGCCGCCTATCACTTCCTCGTGCCAGCGAAAGGTGTGCCCATACCGCTGGCCCACTACGTTTACCACCTTCACCGCCTCGGCAATGACCTCCGGTCCAATGTAGTCACCAGGCAATAGAGCAATATCAAACTCCAAAGCACTCCTCCTCGTACATATTCGAATCAGAGACTCACCCGCACGGGCAGAGCGGGTTCCACTGCAGTTTCACACTCGCCGGCTCGCTTCTCGACTATCGCGGGTACGATCACGCGCCTGTGATCGAAACCACCCTGGACTGGAGTAGAACACGTCGACCGGAGGCCAGGCCGCTCGACGCGCGGTTCACTCCCCTGCGACGATCATCTTGATCTCGACAGGTATTCGCAACGGCAGCGCCTGCATGCCCACTGAGGAACGTCCGTGCCTGCCAGGACCACCAGACAGCCCCACCAGGAGGTCGGAGCAACCGTTGATAACCTTCGGCTGCCCCTCGAAATCTCTGGTGCAGTCTATCATGTCCGGCAGCTTCACATACCGCCAGAAGTCGTTCAGGCTGACAAGCGCATTGCTGATGCACGCAAGCAGGTTCATGGCGGGGTTTTGGGCAACCTGGCAGCCCTCATCGACGGCGAGGTCGCGCCCAGGCTCGCCCCAGCCTTGCACATGCCACCGTTCCACAACTCATCACCCCAGACGAAGGCCGGTTCCCACGCGGACGGCAGGCTCGCACTCGGCTCGTCGCAGCGTCCCCTGGAGCACCTCGTTCACGAAGGATCATCCACTACGCAAACCCTTCGTGGCGAGTCAATGGCGCAATGACCGCCTCGCCTCACGAGCCGCAGTTGCGAGGCGACCGTCACAGCGCTTTCACAACTCCAGTCCGAGCGTGAATGCCTCACCCACCACCTTGCCCAGCTCGCAGTATTTCCGGGTGGGATTGTTCAAGAACACCAGCGGTTCTACCGACACGAAGTCAATGGCGCCGTTTGCCGCGAGGCAGTCCTCCGAGACATGAGTCTCAACAACCTGGCCAAGCACAAGGCAGTGGCTATCCAGTTCGATCATCTGGCGAACTCTGCATTCAAGGTTGATGGGGCATTGCTCGATGAGCGGAGCGTGCTGCAACACGCCCCGGAACACCGTGAAACCACAGCGTGTCACCTTGTCCACAGTCGCGCCGGACTTAACGCCGCAGAAATCGACCTCGCGAGCCTGAGTCGCCGCGGGCACATTCACCGAGAACTCGGCGTTCTGGCGGATTCCCGCCATCGTATACCGGGCGGGACGAATGGCCACCGATACTATCGGCGGCTCTCCGTTCGCGATCCCGGCCCAGGCGACAGTCATGAAGTTCGGTTTCCCATCTACATCGGCTCCCACAAGGAGAGCGGGCATAGGAGAAAGCCATGTCTGTGGTCCTTTGGCGGTCTTGGCCATCAATCACACTCCTCTCTCATTCAGCGTTGTGCCTCGTTCGCAAGCCGGAGACCTCGCTCCGGCGCAATGGGCTCGCCACACGATAGTCACTGTGCCGCGAGTCCTTCCAGCAAAGTCTCCAGCGTACTCGTCGCATCACCCGGCAGGAAGATGACATCGCCATCGTAGAACAGGGGGTTCTCCACACCGGAGTAGCCGGGATTCCTGGTGCGTTTGCAGACAACGACCCGCTTCGCCTCATACACCCGCAGTATGGGCATGCCGGATATCGGGGTACCCGGCACACTGATTGCCGCAGGGTTCACTACATCGCAGGCGCCAACCACCAGCCCGACATCCGTGCTGCAGAAGTCATCGTTGATGGCATCCATCTCGAATAGCTTCTCGTAGGGCACGCCGGCCTCGGCCAGCAGCACGTTCATATGTCCCGGCATCCTCCCGGCAACCGGGTGAATGGCGAAACGCACCCGGGCGCCCCGCGCCTCCAGCGCCTGCGCCAACTCCCACACTTTGAACTGGGCCTGGGAGACCGCCATGCCATAGCCTGGCACAATGATGACCTCATCTGCCCCCCGCAACAGCGACAGCGAAAGACTGACGAGATCGACGCCTTCCGGTTCGACACTCTTCCCCACACGTGTGCTGCCTCGAGAATCAGCGCTCATCTGTTGTGTCTCAAATCCCAGGAATACGGCCATCAGGCTCCGGTTCATTGCGCGGCACATCCTGTGACTGAGCAACACGCCCGAGGCCCCCACCATCGCGCCACAGGCCACCAGCAGCGCGTTCTGCGTCACAAAACCGCAGAGCGACGCCGCCAGACCCGACGCGGCGTTGAGAAACGTGATAACGACAGGCATGTCGGCGCCCCCAATACGCACGGTGACTATGACCCCGAACGCCAGCGACAGCATCAGCAGCAGCAGCGCGTACGGCAATACGCCATGCGGTTGCAGCAACGCCCCAATGGCCCAATACACGGCAAGGACGACCAGCACGGCGACCGTCAACGATGAGTGCCGCGGCCACATGACTGCCTGCTCGTTCAGCACACCGTGCAGCTTGCCCGCCGCCACCAGGCTGCCGCTGAGCGTGAACGAGCCCACGGCCACCGCCAGTCCGGTGACCGCGAACGCCCCCAGGGGCACGGCGCCGGACGACATTGGCCCCGATGCCTCGGCGAGGGCGATGAGCGCCGAAGCCGCACCGCCACAGCCGTTCAGCAGCGCCACCAACTGTGGCATCTGAATCATCTTCACCCGAACCGCCAGCGCCGCTCCCAGCACGCTGCCAGCCACCAGCGCGACGAGCACCGAGGTCGCGTTGAGCAACTGCTGTTGCACCATCACCAGGATGATCGCCGCCAGCAACGCGAGCGCCGCAAGCACGTTGCCCGACCAGGCGTACCGGGGAGAGCTGAGCAGCCGAATACCGCCGAGCACGGCCGCCGCCACCACAAGATAGAGCACGGTGGTTGGCTGCATCTACCGCCTCCCCCGCTGCTTCTCTCGAAACATGGCGAGCATCCGCCCCGTGACCAGGAAACCTCCCACCACATTGACCATCGCCAGAGAAACCGCAAGCAGCGCCAGCGCTGTGCTGGAGGTGGACATCGCAGCCGCCGCAGCAACCAGCGCGCCCAGCACGGTCACGCCCGAGATCGCGTTGGTGCCCGACATCAGAGGCGTGTGCAGCAACGACGGCACCTTGGTTATGGCCCAGTAACCCACCAGGCCGGCAACGACAAACACCGCTATCAGCATGATGCCACCTTTCCGTCGCGATGGGACGGGCTAGCCAGCCTGCCCCATCGCCTTCAGCGTTCCATGATGGACGATTTCGCCACCTATCGTCACCAGCGTGCTGTTCACTATCTCATCCTGCCGGTCAATCACCAGCCGACCCTGCCGCAGTAGCGGCTCAACAAAGTTGCATACCGTGTTGGCGTACATGGTGGTGGAGTCGCGTGGCACATACCCCGGCAGATTGGCGATTCCGCTAATCAGCACGCCATGCTGCCACACCTCCTGGTTGAACTGCGTGAGCCCGCAGTTGCCTCCCTGGTCCACTGACACATCACAGATTATCGAGCCGCTCCGCATCCCCTGCACCATGTCTTCAGTGACTATCACCGGCGCCATCTCCCCCGGCACCAACGCCGCCGTGATCACGATGTCCGCATCCTGCACCAGAGGCGTCAGCGCACGACGTTCCCGTTCCAGCCACTCCGTCGGTAGAGCCTGCGCGTATCCGCCCTGACCGACAGCCACCTCAACCGGCGCCTCGAAGCCCATCACCTTGGCCCCCACGCTGGCGGCCTGCTCCCGGGCATCGGGACGGATATCCACCGCAGTCACCACCGCCCCCAGCCGTTTCGCCGTGGCGATGGCCTGCAGGCCAACGATCCCCGTGCCGATGACGAGCACCTTCGCCGGAGGCAGCATCTCCACGGCGCTCATCGTCATCGGGATGAACCTGGAGAAGCGGTCGGCCGCCATCACTACCGCCTTGTATCCTGCGACGGTGCTCATCGCCGTCAGCGCATCCATCTTCTGCGCCCTGGTGATCCTTGGGATGCTGTCCATGGTCAGCGACGCGATGCCACGATCCCGAATTGCCCGAATCAGGTCATGGTTCAGCGGCGACGCCGGATGTAGAAAGCAGATGAGCGTGGCATCGGGCCGCATCAACTCGACCTCATGCTTGCCCTTCGCCAGGTTGGGCTGCGGTTCTTTCACCTTTAGTATGACGTTGGCCTGCTCGAAGAGTGTCCCGACGTCAGCGACAACCTCGGCTCCGGCCGCCCGGTACTCCTCATCGGAGTAGAACGCGCCCTCGCCGGCGCCCGCCTCGATGATTACACGCATGCCCATGGTCACGAATCGCTTGCAGCTATCCGGAATCACCGCCACCCGCTTCTCACCGGGGGTGAGTTCCTTCGGAACTCCCAACACAACTGCCGCAGACATCTGCACCTCCTCACTCATTTGCGGTCTGCCTGCGCGCACGCGCGGGCAGCCGATTCTCTCACGGTGATGCAACGAATGGGAGAAGATGACGACGGAAAATGAATGAACGAAGTCGGGGTTCTTGAGCGCCGCGGGGACACCGCATACAGGGAACGGGAAACAACACCCGGGAAGTTGCCCCTGAGCAGCGCTGCCTCAAACCATTGCTCCACAACCCGCTCGACCCAGGCAAACCAAATCACCTCCACCCCGGGCACAGACACATCGAGCAAGCACCCCAGCCAATTGTACACATCCAACTGGAGGCAAATCACCCTCCACCGATACGCCGCAGTATCGGATGGTCAGCACCACCGCAGCAGGTGGACACGACGGACCGCACCCCGGATAGTTCGCCTCGCGCAACACGACGAGCTGGATCCGCAGACCGCGCGTACACCGCGACCGGGTACCACCGGCGGGGAGACGCGCGGTGTTGAGTCGAGCCTATCCGTGGAGCGAGCTATGCCGGCCAATTCGGAAATCGGCACAGAGAATCGTACCACTACTCATGATCCCATTCGGGGCAGATGCGAAAGCGAAACCCAACGACAAACCGCACCGTGGCAGACACGGCCGTTGAGGGACTCCAGGGCATGGATTACACGTACACACGCGGCACGCGCGCGCCGATACCGGTCACAATCTCATAGTTGATCGTGCCGGCCAACGTTGCGATTTCCTCAACTGGCAGACCCGGTCCAAAGAGTGTGACTTCGTCGCCGGGTCGCACATCACGAATGGAAGACACATCGACCATAGTCATATCCATAGCCACTCGGCCAAGCAGGGGCGCCTGCTCTCCCTCCACCAGTACCCGGCCCTTGCTTGAGAGGAGCCGCCGGTAGCCGTCGGCGTAGCCAACCGGAATCGTGGCCACGGTGGTGGTCTTCTCGGTGACACAGGTGGCGCCGTAGCCAATGGCGGTGCCCGGCGGCACTACCTTCACCTGCACCACGCGCGTGACAAACGTCATTGCCGGCCGCAACGCAACACTGTGACTCACCTCGGTCGAGGGATACAGGCCATAGATCATGATGCCGGGACGGACCAGGTCGAAGTACGATTCCGGGATATCCAGCACGCCCGCGCTGTTGGCCAGGTGGCGCACCGGCACGGTGATGCCGGCAGCCGCCAGTGCACCAAGCACCGCCTCGAAGCGCTCAAGCTGCATCCGAGAATAGCTATTGTCTCTCTCGTCAGCACAGGAGAAGTGGCTGAAGACGCCCTTGAGGGCCAGGTTTCCAAACGAGTCCACACGCCTGGCAAACTCGACTACATCTCCGGGTGCGAGACCGATTCTCCCCATTCCCGTATCCACTTTGATATGCACGCTTGTGGTGACGCCGGCGTTGCGGGATTCGCAATCAAGCGCTTCAAGCAGCTCAACAGAGCACACGGCCTGTTCCAGACCGGCCAGGATGCTCTTGTGAGCCTCATCCGGCTGTATCAACCCAAGAACGAGGATCGGACAGCCTATGCGGTGTGCGCGCAGCTCATGCGCCTCTTCGGGAATCGCCACCGCCAGGCAATCCGCGCCGCTGGCGAGCGCAGCCTGACTGACCCTGACCGCTCCGTGGCCATACCCGTCAGCCTTGACTACGGCCATCAGGCGTCTCTCAGAGCCTATCCTTCGGCGGATTCCGGCGATGTTGTGTTTGATGGCCTCCAGATCCACGATTGCGCGGGTAGCCCTCTGGCGGGTCCGATGCTGCGGTGTGCTCATGTGTCCCTCGTAACGTGGTGGCAGTAGCCGGCAACCGGGACAGGCGCCAGGCCCAACGGGCTCCGGCGCCTGAACGCACATTAGTCTACCAGCCGGAGCCCCCGGCGAGTAGCGTAGAAAACCTGCGCCAGTGCCCGTCGCACCTCTGTCGCGCCTTAGGGACAGCCGGATGCCGTGGAAACCGAAGCCGCCGTGCTGCATCAGCCGTGCCGGCAGAGCAACGCGGAAGGCATGCTCTCCACAGGCAGAACTTCGTGCGCCACCAGGCACGAGTTCGCCGCCGCCTCTTTTGGCGTTCTGCGGCAAAGCTGGTACCATAGCCTTGTCTCCCCAGACGGCCGCAGGACCTCGGCGCATTCATTCAGGGCCCTCAGTGCTTCTCTTTTGCATGTGGACGCGCACACGCATTTGTGCCCATGGCGCGCCAGACAAGGTGCGCGCACTATGGCCAGATGGCGGGACTGGAGCAGCGAGCAATGAAGTGCGGAGTCAACAGAGTGGGTGGCAGCGATTCGCTTGACGTTCCCTTATGCCCGGGCATACGCACAGCCGTCCCACACTGTAATGCCGGAGCGCATCGCCCTGCGTTGCACTCATGGCATCGTCTGCCCACCCGTGTGGCTCCCGCCCTCCGGGACCACTGGCGACAGGTCTCAGCCATAGCGATCGGCCATCCAAGCTTCGGCGTCGCTCTGCTTACTGCCCTCCTATGCAACCGGTTGGCGTTGCCCTTGTGGCACACCGAGCATGATTCGGGCTCTCGATTCAGCCATGTCGTACGCGACGGCCGAGGAAGCCGAAGCCCGCCGCCCGTCTGCTCCAGGGAATGACTCGCTCACAGCGGGCGCAGCGTCGTCCTGCGTGCTCCACTGGCGAGAGGAGGAACCCGGACGACGGCAGATGAGGTGCCTGCGGTGACCGCACGCACCCTGCCCCGACGTATAGAAGGAGAACACAACTCAGACCATGACAGACACGAGACATGACGGAACACAGACACCAGACGCCACCATCATGAGGAACATACTGCAGGGCATCGCGCTGGCAGGGATTCGCTGCCGTGAGTACTCGCAGTTGAAGAACACGGAGCAGGCCGAGCAAGCACTGGCACGAGCCCGGGAGCTTTACGACAAGCTGGTTGCCATCGCCGATCTCGAGAACTCGGTTCACCGGTCCATAGTACGCAACCGCCGGGTGGACCTGGCCACGATGGTGGCGGAGGTGGAATCCTGCCGTCTGCGGCACGAAACGGAGAAGCTCCGCCGGACGCGAAGGAAAGCGGAGGCATGACCGCTGTACACAGAGACAGGCTGGAAGCGCGTGAGCAAGGGGATTCCATCGAGCACGCGGTTCGTCGAAGGAAGCTATCCCGGAGCGGAATGATACACGGACGGACTCCAACTCTCAGCTAGCCCGGGGCGATACGGTCAGGACGCGTCCCCATCACCACACCACGCAGGACCGAGGGGTCGCACAAACGCGATGGCGACGGCGGCGCCGGCAGCAGCCAGCGCCGCCGTTATCCCGAAGGCAACGTCGTAGTTCCCGAAGAGGTCCAGTGACTTCCCGGCGACAAGGTTGCTGACGATGGCGGCGACTCCATAGCCGAGGTAGACGTAGCTGTAGTTCCTGGCGTAGTTTCTCACACCGAAGAACGTTGCCGTGGCCGTCGGGCCGATACTGAGCCAGCCCCCAAGGCAGAGCCACAGAACCGCGAAGGCGCCGACGTACCGGATCACCATGCCGGAACCAGCGCCGCGCATGAGCAGGGATGCCCCGCAGATGAGCAGCATCGATATCGCCGCCGTCCACCGTGCAGAGATGCGGTCGGTGAGCCATCCGAACAGAGGCCGTCCAGCGCCGTTGAACAGCGCAAATACACCGACCAGGCTCGCGGCAGTGGCAGCTTCCAGACGAATCACATCGGTGCCCATCGGACTGGAGATACCGATCGCCATCAAGCCAGCGAGACAGCCTATGGTGTACACCAGAGACAATCCCCAGAAAGTGGCTGTCCCAACCATCTGCCGTGGCGCCAGACTTGGCCTCAGTGGAGCGGAGAGAGCCCCAACTGGCCGCTCCCGGGTCGCTGCGGGGAGCTGCAGCATGGCGGACAGCGCCGTCACGATAACGAGGAAGACTACCCCCATCAGCGTGAAGGTGTAGAGCGGACCGTTCGCCTCGATCAGAGGGCGCGCCACATTGGCGGTGACGAATGGCGAGCCACCAAAGCCCGCGAGCGTCAGCCCCACGGCCAGTCCCTTCCTGTCCGGAAACCACCGGGTCGTGACCGCCAGCGGCACACCGTACGTCAGCCCGACTCCGGAGCCACCTATCACTCCGTACGTAAGCACGAGCGTCCAGATGCTCGGCACGACACGAGGCAGCAGGCCGGAGAGGATCCACCCGGCGCCCATCAGCAGGCCACCGAAGATCCCAACCTTCCTCGGACCATGGTGGTCGATCAGCCGGCCGCCAAAGAACATCAATAGAGAGTCGCACACCAGGAACACGGTGAAGGGCAAGCCACTCTCAACCGAGGACACCTGAAGCAGGCTCTGGACCGGATTGCGGAAGACGCTGTAGGCGTAGATGCCACCGAGGCAGACGTTGATGAGGCATCCGAATAGGACCAGCAGCCAACGCCCCCTGCCCGACCCTGCGACAAAACCGATCCCGGAAGCGGCTTCAGCCGTCCGGGCGTCTCCGGTGCAAAGCGGGAATGGCGCCACTGACGGGTAATGGTACCTGACGGCACGGTATCTGTCCCGATGCTACTGACTCTCTGCCGGGCTTCCTCCACCATTCGCCCGAACTCCGCCGGCGGCTGGCGCCGTCACAAGGGACCAGGCTGCCACCAGAGCTCAGTACACACGTACGGCCAGCAGGCATTCGACGTGCCTGCGAACGCCCGTCCGCTGCGGACGTGCACGAAACACGCGCTCGGCGCCGGTATATCGTTGCACCATCGTGCGCCCTCTTTTGTCTTCGTGCCTGTGCCAGCGTATACTAAGCGCCCTTGCGGCCGCGCCGCCCTCCGCCGGGCTCGCTTCCGCACTCTCATCACAGATTCACAGGAGTACGCCGATGCCGCAAGCGCTGACACTGGAGAGCATCTCCTCCGTCATCAGGTCCGTCGTGACGGAACACGGGGTGAACCGACTGCCCACATTCGGCGGCGGTCCCATATTCGATGAGCCTGTCATCGGCGTGGCGGATGGCGACGACCCCCTCTTCGAGCAGTTCAAGCAGATCATCGGCCCTCACCATCTCACGCCCCGCGAGATCCTCCGATCGGCATGTCCCGCCGAGAGTGCGATTGAGGCCGTGCGCGTCATCTGCTGGGCCATGCCATACACTGCGGAGATCAGGCACAGCAACGCCTCGATGAAAGACCGCCCTTCACGTCACTGGGCTCACGCCTACTACTACGGCATTCCGGTGAATGACGTGCTGCGGCGCTCAGTCGTCGATTATGTCACTCAGCACGGCGCCACAGCCGTCTCCCCCGGCTTGTCGCCTCTGTACGGGAAGATCAGAGGATCGAACGGGCTCATCGCCTCATCCACATGGTCTGAGCGGCACGCACTCTTCGCCGCCGGCATGGGCGCGTTCGGCCTGTGTGGCCCCCTCATCACCGAGGCAGGCGCGGCGGTTCGCTGCGGCACCGTCATCGTGAACCTGCCGCTGCCGGTGACCACGCGCATCTTCCAGACACACAATGAAGCCTGTCTCTATGTGACAAATGGCCTGTGCGGCCGATGCATGCAGCGCTGCCCTGCCGGCGCCATCGGACCCTCGGGGCACGATAAAGACATCTGTCAGCGGCAGCACAACCAGGTCCTGGCACGCCTCGAATATGAGTACGGGATCCCCTACATCCGCTGCGGTCTGTGCATCACCGGGGTGCCATGCGAGTCCGGCTTCCCCGGCGGCGTACTGACGGCAAGCGCGTGAGCCCGCTCGCCCGCCAGGACCGAACTGCACTCCGGGGAGACTCGCGTTGCGGGTCTCGGGTTTGACGTGATGCGCGGGCCGTACCGCAGCACCGTCGCGCCTGCCAAACGGACACCGGGCACCGCTTCCACCCCGGGGCATGCTGCCCATGCGTGCCGGAGACACGAATGGCTCGATGCTGACCGCTCGCCGCTAGAACAGCGTCGGCGTGACCCCACTGGCGAGCAGGCGAATCAGCGACAGCAGCACCATGTACAGCAGCCAGCCGACAAACGTGACGATGATGCCCCGCCAGGTGGAGAAGTCGAGCGCCTGGCGCACCGCGATGATGGTGGCCAGCAGTCGCCAGACAGAGCCGAAGAAGGCAATGGCGCCGCCAACGACGGGAATGAATGCGAACAGGCGCAGCAGCCCCGGCGTGCTGGCGAAACCCATCGTGCGCAGCAGTTCGCCCCAGGTCGAGGAGGTCTGCGGCCCCTTGAGGATGCTCACGCCGACGACGTAGGCAAACAGCGCCCAGAGCAGCCAGCCGGTAATCGCCGCCGCGACCCCGAGAACCAGCCCGTAGAGGAACCGGCCGGCGCCCCCCAGCACCAGTGCCTCCAAACCCGTGCCGATGCCGGTGGCCGTGCTCACCAGCACCACCACCAGCAATGCCTGGCCGATGGCGTTGCGGTCGGCCTCCACTTCTTCATACAGCGCCGAGTCCAACCGCGCCGCCCTTGCCATGCGATTGATGAGGGAGGCAGAAGATGTCATCAGTGCACCATCTGAATCATCGTGCTCCAATGATAGCGGTGGGCAGTGGCACAATCAACACAATGGCGACGAAAACGTGACGCGCCGGGTGCGCAGCTTCAGGCTTCGCACCTTCATCCTCCCCCTTTCAAGCGGTAGATGGTTCTCAAGTCCGATGCCCTGCGCTTGCCCTCGGCCCGCTCCTGCCTCCGACGCTCACGCGCATCATGGCGCAATTCGAAAGCGCGCGCCTCTGTCCTCATCTTGAGGTAATGCTCAGCCCGGTCGGCGGGCAGCTCGCCTCGCTCGACTGCGCTGCGCACGGCGCATCCGGGCTCGGACTGATGGGTGCAATCGCGGAAGCGACAACGCGAGGCAAGTTCCTCCACTTCCGAGAAGACGTCTCCGATTCCCGCTTCATCCAGCAGCGCCAGTTCACGCATGCCCGGGGTATCGATAAGCAGGCCACCTGAGGGGAAGCGCAGCATCTCGCGACGCGTGGTCGTATGCCGGCCGCGCCCATCGCCCAACCGGGTTTCGCCTGTGCGGAGCCTGTCCTCCCCCAGCAGTGCGTTGATCAGGGTCGACTTTCCCGCGCCGGAGGAGCCGACGAAGGCTGAAGTCACGCCCGGGCGCAGGTGCGCCACAACCTGCTCCAGACCGTCCCCCATGACCGCGCTGGTGACAAGGACCGGC
>CAYNXN010000022.1:0-15137 GCA_964401175.1 uncultured Dehalococcoidales bacterium
TCGAAGCCGCATCAGTCAGCATGTGCACTTCATCAACGATGTACACCTTCCGCTGTACGGTGCCGGCAGCGTAATGCACGCGCTCCCGCAACTGACGGATATCATCGACGCCGCGGTTGCTGGCGGCATCGATCTCGATGACATCGAGGCACCTTCCCTCCGAGATGGAGCGGCATGCCTCGCAGACATTGCATGGCTCACCGTCAAGGGGTTGGAGGCAATTGACCGCCTTGGCGAGGATGCGTCCCGTGCTCGTCTTTCCCGTGCCGCGCGGTCCGCAAAACAGATAGGCATGACCGACGCGGCCACCCCGCACGGCGTTGAGCAGAGTGGTAGTGACCGCCTCCTGACCCATCACCTCGCCGAGGGTCTGAGGGCGCCACTTGCGATAGAGGACTTCTGATGACATGAGGCAGGGGTATTATAACAGCGGGGGAGAGCAGCCTCCTCGTAGAGGCCGGAGTCAACTCGTGGTTGTCGCTTCAAGATGAGCGATGGTGGCGTCGAACTCGCGCGCGAGGTGAACCATCAGCCGCTCGACATCGGGTGTCAATTCATCGGGCGCCACCGCCAACACCGCCTCGAGCATCGAGAGCGCCTCCTCGCGATCAGCCGAGAGTACCGCCACAGGCGCGAGCAGGGCCGTGGCGACATCGGGCCGCGCCGTCATCTGACCCTCCTGCACAGAGGGGACACCGAAGACCGCGCTCGTGGCCAGCTGCGCGACCAGTCGAGTTGCTTCCCCCGCAAGCAGCACCGCGGACTCAACATCCCCGCGGTCGGCCATGGTGGTCATCTCATTCAACCGCCGTTCGGTGTACTCCAGCCGCAATTGCGCCCGTTCATACTCAGATGTGGTCAGCGACAGTCTCACCTGCTCGGTAGTCATCTTGACCGGATAGAAGAAGCCGCTCGGCAACGCGTTGTATGAGGCTGCCAGAACTCCCAGCCCGGCAAGGCAGACGACCATTGCCGTCGCCATCGCCGTCGCCCAGCGCTGTTGCCACCACAGCGAGAGGAAGCCGGGACGCGATTCCTTTCTCGCCAGCCGTGCAAAGAAGAGGTTGCGCATCCGCCCGTGAGCTGCCTCACGGAAATGCCGGTTGGGCTGCACCATGCTCAACTGCCGCACCACCAGTTCACTGGTCTGAAGCAACGGCCCGAGTGCAGTGGCGAGTTCAGTGTCTTCGTCGAGACATGCCGAACCATCGTCGCCCGACAACAACCGGTCGACGTACTGGTCGAACAGGTCCTCGATCTTCTGACTCATCAGGTCAACTCCATCAACTTGCGCAACGCCATGATGCCGTTGTACTGCAACGCCTTGACCGTCCCCGTGCTCTTGCCGAGCGCGTTGGCCACTTCAGTGGTGGATAACCCGGCGCCGAAACGCAGCCAGATAACCTCCCTCTGAGCCGGAGACAGCTTGCCTATATTGTGCCTCACCTTCTCCAATTGCAGATTGTGCTCGGCCATATCCGCCGGATCAGGATCATCGAGTGAGAGAACCGTTTCTTCCGAATCGACACGCTCGATCCGTTTCTCCCTCCGGATATGGTCGATCATCTTGTTGTGCGCTATTCGGAACAGCCACGAGGCGAAGGGCACATCACGCCACTGGAATGAGCCGATCACCTCAAGGACCTTGGCAAAGACCTCCTGTGTCAGATCCTCCGATTCAGCCTCATTGCCAAGTCGGACGTAGAGATAGCGGTACACGCGGTCGAAGTTCGCTTCATACAGCTTCGAGAATGCGTCTACGTCTCCTCGCGCCGCCCTGGCAACCAGCTCCTGTTCTTCAGACATCACGACGATGTCTATTATAAGGCAAACGTGACAGTGTGCCGGAAGGTTTACGCCGCTCGGGTCATTGTTGGTGGGGATTCGCGATGTCGCGCGCAGACCATCGGCATGTCAGACCTGCAGCCCGCTGGCGGAAAGTCAGCCGCGCCTGAAGAGGGCAGAGACGCTCCGGACCAAGCCCGGCGACGGACGCCCATCACCGGCGCGCGTTGTAGGGCAGGCAAATGGGCGCGCCGCGGAGACTACGGCGCGCCCATTGAGACAGTGCTAGCTGATACCCTTCCGCGCCACATACGCGGCGAGGTCAGCAAGTCTGCAACTGTAGCCCCATTCATTGTCGTACCATGCCAGCACCTTCACCATCGAGCCGTCCATCACCATGGTGCTGAGGCTGTCGAAGATGGCACTGTAGGCAGAACCCTTGAAGTCGCTGCTGACCAGGGGTTCGGTGCAGTACTGCAGTATGCCGTTCAGACTGCCGCCGGCGGCGTCGGCATACGCCTTGTTGACGTCATCAACCGTGACATTCCTCTTGAGGTCGGCCACAAAATCAACCAGTGAAACAGTCGGAGTGGGGACGCGAATCGCGATGCCGTGGAGCTTACCCTTAAGCTCGGGAATGACCACACCGACCACCTTGGCCGCGCCCGTGGTGGTGGGAATCATGTTCAACGCCGCGGCGCGCGCCCGGCGCAGGTCCTTGTGGAACACATCCAGAATACGCTGGTCGTTGGTGTAGGAGTGAATGGTCGTCATCAATCCCCGGGAGATGCCGAAGCTGTCCTGCAACACCTTTATCACCGGGGCCACGCAGTTCGTGGTGCAGGACGCATTCGAGATGATGTGATGCTTCGCCGGATCATACTGACCTTCGTTTACGCCCAGCACGACCGTTACATCCTCGTTCTTCCCTGGTGCGGAGATGATGACCTTCCTGGCGCCGGCGGTGCGGTGTGCCCCCGCCTTCTCGGCGTCGGTGAAAAGACCGGTGGATTCAAGCACGATGTCAACGCCCAGAGAGCCCCAGGGGATGCGGGAGGGATCTCTCTCCGCCAGCACCTTGACCGTCTTGCCATCGATGACCAGCGCGTCGCCCTGCACCTCCACGGTGCCCGGATAGGAGCCGTAGTTGCTGTCGTGCTTGAACAGATGTGCGTTGGTGGCGGCGTCGGTCAGATCGTTGACCGCCACCACCTCGAGGGTGTCGCCGGCACGCTCATTGATGGCCTTCAACACCTGGCGGCCGATTCGTCCAAAACCATTGATTCCCACTTTAGTTGCCATAGCAGTACCTCCCAGTAGGCTATTTCACCAGATAGACGGACTTGCCGTTCTTCTCCAGCGGTGCGACTTTCCCGGCGCTGCTGAGACGACGCAGCCATGCAGCCGCCTCGCAGACCGAGGCGCGCCGCTCACGGATAGACAGATCCTCATACGCCAGCTCATTGCCGTCGACCTTCCATGACAGCGTGCAGGCCACCTCATAGGTGGTCTTCAGTCCGTCTTCAAGCACGCCCAGTATCTGCTGTTGTCTGAACTCAAGCAAACGCCGAATCTCCTCCGTTCGTATCGTGAGGCTGTTGAACACCGGGCCGTGGCCCGGAAAGACGAAGCTCACGGGCTTCGCGGATATGTATTCCAGCGATTCGAGGTAATCCTTCGCCGGGTCCCCACCGGACTGCGGATTCACTCCTACGTGCGGCACCGAGTCGAACAGCACGACATCGCCACAGAAGAGGCGTCTCTTACGGGGATCGTAGAGACAGATGTGCCCGGGAGTGTGACCCGGCGTGTGCAGCACCTCGAACTGAAAGGTCCCGTTTGAGACGGTGTCACCGTCATCAACAACCACATCCGGCTCAACCGCCGTAACGAATTCGGCGGCCCACTGGGAACCCTCTCGCATCTCAGTCGCTTCATCCTCTGGAACGCCATGCAGCAGCAACAGCCTCTGCGTCTCTTCCGCCAGCGGCCGATACTCCACATAGCGAGAGTGAATCAACTCAGCGTCGGCCCGATGCATGATGATCTTGGCGCCACAGAGCTCACGCAGCTTCGAGGCGAGTCCGAAGTGGTCGGGGTGCACATGCGTCACCACAACCCAGTTGATGTCTTCGAACGACAGACGCTCAACGCGCAACTCCTCGCGGAAGGCCCAGATGGCTTCGGAGCTGTCCCATCCACAATCGATCAGTATGCTGCCGCGATTCCCTTCCACCACATAGGCGTTGGTGAACCTTTCGATGCCCTCGGGAAAGGGAATCCGCAACTGATGGACGCCGGTGACTATCTCCACAGAAGGCTACCTCACACTATAGAACGCACTTCGCGCCGGATAGCGCGCAGCCGCTCCAAGCTCCTCTTCGATGCGCAGCAGCCGGTTGTACTTCGCCACACGCTCACCGCGGCAGGGCGCACCCGTCTTAATGAACCCGGCATTCAGCGCAACGGCCAGGTCGGCGATCGTAGTGTCCTCGGTCTCACCGGAACGGTGACTCACCACTGCCGTCCAGCCTTCCTTCTGCGCCCGTTCAACAACCGCCATCGTCTCGGTCAGGGTGCCGATCTGATTGACTTTGATGAGAATCGAATTCGATGCCTTGAGTTCGATCCCGCGCTGCAGGCGCTCAAGATTGGTGACGTACAGATCATCGCCAACCAGTTGCACCCGTTTGCCCAGCCGTGCGGTCAGCATCCTCCAGCCATCCCACTCCTCTTCAGCCAATCCGTCCTCGATACTGAGCACGGGGTAGTCCGTCACCCATTTCGAGTAGAGTTCAACCATGCCGGTAGCGCTCAGCGTCTGCCCGTCACGTTCAAGCACATACTTGCCATCAGCATAGAAGCTTGAAGCCGCCGGGTCGAGCGCCAGCACAAACTGCGCGCCGGGCTCGAAGCCTGCCCGTTCGACCGCCTCCAGGATAAGTTCAGCCGCCTGCCGGTTGGAGGATACGGCGGGCGCGAATCCACCCTCATCCCCCACCGTCGTACTCAGACCTTTGTCATGCAGCACCTTCTTCAGGGTCTGATACACCTCACAGCTCATGCGAAGCCCATCTGCAAAGGTCGGCGCGCCGACCGGAACCACCATGTACTCCTGAAAATCCGTCGAGCCAACGGCATGCTTGCCACCGTTGAATACGTTCAGCATGGGGACGGGCAGCAATGTGGCGTGGGCTCCACCGAGGTAACGATAGAGCGGAACGTCCAGTACCTCCGCCGCCGCCCGCGCCACCGCCATGGACACGCCCAGCGTCGCATTTGCCCCCAGATTGGACTTGTTAGGGGTTCCATCCAGCTCGCAGAGGATACGGTCGACCTCCGCCTGGCTCGTTGCGGGAAGTCCAAGCACGTGTGGCGCGATGCGCTCCCGGACATTGGCTACGGCCTTTGTCACTCCCTTGCCACCGAAGCGGGATGGTTCCTCATCACGCAACTCGACCGCCTCATACGCACCCGTGCTGGCGCCCGATGGGACGGCGGCGACGCCGCGGCGCCCACTCTCGGTCCATACCTCCACCTCCACGGTGGGGTTGCCGCGGGAATCGATTATCTCCCGCGCCTTGATTTCAGTGATCCGGGCCATTCGATCAATGGAATTCACAGCACATCACTCCTTTTCAGTGGCAAGTCCCAGCGCCAGATCGACGGCATCACGAGGCGTCGCTGCATCTCGAATGAAGTCAGCCTTTCCGCTCGCCTGCGACAGGCGCCAAGTGTTGATTCCCACGACTGGTATGCCTGAGTCGAGGGCAAAGGCGATCTCGCTCAATGTGCCAAACGCCCCGCCGATGGCGATGACGGCGTGCGCCGAGCGAACGACGGCGATGTTCCGGGCCTGCCCCACGCCCGTTGCCACCGGCAGGCTCACCCATCGGTTGGCAGCGGCTCGGTCATTCCCCGGCAGGATGCCCACTGTGAGCCCGCCACGAGAGGCGGCGCCCTTGCAGGCAGCCTCCATCATACCACCCAATCCACCACACACCAGGACCGCGCCGCGTTCCGCAAGAAGTGCGCCGACCTCCTCCGCCACGGCCGCCTCCGACGCCGAGCATTCGGACCTGCCTATCACCGCAACCACTCGCATCGCTCCGCCTATACTACACTGTTGAAGCGGTTCATTGCAGCCTCAACACCGTCCTGCACGATGCTGTCAAGCACGTCGCTCACCCTGGCAACCGCGGCACAGATCACTTCCTCCTCGTCCGGCAGAAAGCGTCCCAACACGTAGTCGACGAGCTCGTCGTCGAAGGACAGGCCCGAATCGCCGCGATCCGGCCGGCTGATGCCCACTCTCACGCGAGGGAAGTGCTCGGCGCCGAGCGCCGCCACAATCGACTTGACGCCGTTATGTCCACCGGCTCCGCCAGAGGGGCGAACGCGGAGCCGCCCCAGCGGCAGGTCTACGTCGTCGTACACCACCACCAGCGCTTCAATCGGGATGCGGAACGAGTGCACCAGCGCCGCGGCAGCCCGGCCACTCAGGTTCATGAAGGTTCTCGGCTTGGCGAGAACGATGTCGCTCTCCCCGGCACGAAGCGTGGCCAGTCGAGAGTGACACGCCGTCCGAGAGAAGCGCACCCCCTTCATTCGGGCGTAGTGGTCGACGCAGCGAAAGCCGACATTGTGACGCGTGGCCGCATATCCGGAGCCCGGATTGCCCAATCCCATGATGACGATGGTACTCATAGTCGAGTCCGCATTATAGAGGTAAACCGGGATGGAACCAACCGCATTGGCGGCACCGACGCCACTTCCTTGACAGTACCACAGGCTAACGATACCATTGCGGCACAGCAGCCAATAGGTGTTGCCACGTTTGTGTGCCCACGCATTCCGTCTTCTGAGGCTGCATCTCCGCCCCCAGCGGGCGGGGATTAATCACAGAGGGAGGTTAACGCATGTTCTACGAGGTCAATGTCCCCGATCCCGGCAAGGACAAGGTTGCAGCGCTCATCACGCTGAACCCGGCGGCCTCACGGCGTCTCATCGCCAAGGCTGCCGTCGCACTGCCCGAGGTCCAGGCTGCCATGAAGAAGGGCTACATCATCATCGCCCGTGGCATCACGGCAGCGTACGTCAGTGAGGAGCTTTTCAACATCAAGGTTGACCCGAAGTCGCAGCAAACCGCCGGCCTGGTGGTGAAGGGCGCAACGAACGCCAACACGGCGCCGCCCCCGTGCACGATGCATGTGGTGCGTGACGGCAAGGTGGTCGAGAACGCCGATTCGAACGTGGAGATACTCAATTTCGGCCCCAACGATGTCTTCATCAAGGGCGCCAATGCCGTTGACCCGGAAGGGAACGCCGGCATAATGGCCTCGTCCCTCAAGGGGGGCACCTGGGGTATGTTCACTCCAATCGTAACCGGCCGCAACTCCCATCTCATCATCACAGTGGGACTCGAGAAGCTGGTCTCCTCGGTGATGGAGGCCTCCAGACACAGCGGCGTGTACTACTACAAGTGGAGTCTCGGACTGCCGGCCAAGCTGGTCCCCGCCATCACCGGCAAGGTTGTGACCGAGATTCAGGCGCTGGGCGTACTGGCCGGCGTGAAGGCATACCACGTCTGCTCCGGTGGCGTGGGCGGCTCCGAGGGCGCGGTGACGCTATCCATCGAAGGAACCGAGGCGAACGTGAAGAAGGCTTTCGATATCGTCACCTCCATCAAGAACGAACCCCCCACGTCCTGCGCCGACACGTACCGTGTCAGCGCACCGGAGGACTTCAAGTTCGACGCACAGGCTCAGCTTGCCACCCTTGGCGGCACGTAGTAACACAGCCCAGGTTCTGAGTAGAGGGCACGGGTTGAACCACCCGTGCCCTTCTCTTGTGCACGGCGGCCGTCCTTGACGGCGACGTGCCCGTCATCTAAAGTGAATCGTTTAACCGGAACATCGCAGGATGTCCCGCATCATCTGTGCAAGGAGGAACCATGAGGCTTGCCCGAATCCGGAATGGAGCAACTGTGTGCTGGAGCATTATCGAGGGCAACGACGTGTATGCGCTCGATGGCAACGTGTACGGCGACTTCTCGAAAGGAGCCAGACTTGGCTCCCTGCAACAGGCACAGCTCCTGGCTCCCGCAGAACCGAGCATCATCGTGGCCTGCGGCCTGAACTACATGGGAGAGATCAAGCACCTCGGCGCCACCGTGCCCAAGGAACCTTCGCTCTTCTTCAAGCCCCCAACCACCGTACTCGACCCGGGTGTGACGATCCCCTACCCACGGTTGAGTGATAACCTCGGCCATGAGGCAGAACTCTGCTGTGTCATGAAGCAGACGACCCGCTACGTGAGTGAGTCGGAGGCGCTCAGCTACGTGCTGGGCTACACCTGCGGCAATGACATCGGCATGATGGACGTACTGAAGAAGGACAACAACCTCATCACCCGCGCCAAGGGTTTCGACATGTCATCGGCGCTCGGTCCATGGCTCGAAACGGAACTCGACCCCACCAGCCTGAATATCAAGGGCATCATAAGCGGCAAAGTGATTCAGGACAGCAACACGCGGGAGATGCTGTTCAGCGCCGCTTTCATTATCAGCTACATCTCGCAGTTCATGACGCTTCGTGCCGGCGACGTCGTCTTTACGGGAACCCCCGAGAACGGCCACTATCCGGTGAAGGTGGGAGACGTCATGGAGGTGGATATCGAGGGTATCGGCGTGCTCACCACGCCGGTCGGACCGAAGGAGTAGCATAGCAGCGGACGAGGCGGAACAACAGCCAGAATCGAAGAGGGCCGGGGTGACACCCCGGCCCTCTTTCCGTTGCAGCAGGGAGTTTGCCAGTGTCCGCCTACCAGCAGCCCCTGGCCTTCTTCCACGGATGCGCTCTGAGCACCTCTTCATTGATCTCGGTGCCCCAGCCGGGTCCAGAGGGTATCTTCATGCGCCCGTTCGCTATCTCGGGCAGCTTCGTCATCAGTTCGCTCTTGATCGGCAGCTCGTCCACATCGGTCTCCATGATGTGCACATTCGGGAGCACCGCGCAGAGGCTCGCGCTGATGAACGTTGAGAGGTGGCTGTAGTAGTTGTGCGGCGCCATGTTGAACTCGAAGACCTGGGCCAGCTCACCAACCTTCTTCGCCTGGCTGAAGCCCACCCACGGAACGTCCACCATGAAGACATCGGCGCTGCGATTCTGGAAGTACGGCAGAAACTCTCGCATGTAGATGAGGTTCTCACCCGTGCAGATCGGCGTCCTGCTGGAATCGCGGATGCCCCTCAGCGCCTCGGGGCTGTACATGTCGATCTCGAGCCACATCAGCTTGTACGGTTCGAGCATCCGCGCGATGCGGATGCAGCTCTCCGGCTTGAAATTGAAGTTGAGGTCGAGACAGATATCGACCTTCGGGCCGACCGCATCGCGGAACGTCCCGATCAGGGTATCGATGTGCGAGAGCATCGCGTTGTCCGCCACCCCGTCGGTCGTCCCCGGTCCCCCTGCAAACCCAAGGAAGTGCGCGGATGATGGGTTGCCCGGAAGGAGGATGTTCGTCTTCAACGCGGTGTAGCCGCTGGCGACAACCTCCTTGCCCAGCGCATGGATGTCCGCCATCGTGCGAATCGGCGGCTTGCTCATCTGAGGATAGAGTGCGCGGGTGGTGCCGCAATGTGACCAGTAAAGCCGCAGGTCTTCGCGCGTCGGCCCGCCGAAGAGTTCAACAACGGAGATGCCCAGCGCTCTAGCCTTGATATCGATGAGAGCGAGCTCGACACCGGCGGCGGCCTGCGCCCTCACGCCGAGCGGCCCCTGCACACCGAGACGCGCCATATCGGCGAACCGCATCTCGTATGCGCGCGGGTCAGTGCCAACCAGGATGTTCCTCAGGTCCTCAACCGCGCCAACCACCCCGAAGGGACCGCGCGGCACGCTGCACTCGCCCCAGCCCGAGACTCCCTCATCCGTGCTCACCTTGACGAACGTCCATGATTGCCAGCCGGCATCGAACACGAAGGATTCGATATCAGTGATCTTCATCAGCCCCCTCCTCAGGAAGATGTGCGACAAGTGTACCAGAAGAGGAAACGAAAGATGACTGCCGGCGTCGCACGCGGACGCCACAGGCGGAGGAGCACAAAACTGCCGCCGGTCGGCGGGCCGTCGCTCGAGCGAGAGCGAACCGGCCAGTCGCACGGCACAACCTGGAGTCTAGAAACTGAACAGGCCGTGGCCACCCATCCGGTCGAATTCGGAGTCCTCGAGTTCGTAGTCCACCTGGTCCCCGAAGAACCTTCCCGCGTAGGGGTCGATCTCCGGCTCCGAGACGTCCTCCGCCTCGAGGTCCAGAAGCCAGCGATCGACCGAGGGAACCACCTTCCTGGGTGCCTTGACGTTCTTCACTTCCGCCATCTTATGCCTCTCTCAAGCCAACAGAATATTCGTTCACAAGTCCGGGGGTCCGCAATCCCTCGCCGTTGGGCAGCGAGGTACGACAGCAAAGAGCGCTGAGGTAGATACCGGGAAACCCCCAACCACCCCTCTCGTCAACCCAAACGAGGTGCAATTATAGCGCTTGAAGTCACGCTGTCAAGAGGATTATGGGGCAATCGCGGCGATAATCGCGAGAATTCGCCGGCTTTCCTGCCGCGAGTGACGCACATTGACACACCAACTGCGCACGCCTAAGATACCACACGATGCGCCGTGTGAAAGGCGCACCACTGCAACACTGTGGAGACGGGGCATGGCCATACGTAGACAGAAAGACCGGCCTTCAGATGAGACGCTCGAGTGGACGCGCTTCATCGTTGGCTTTCGTGCCACCCATGCGCCACCGAAGGCGACTGCGTCGTCACCGGTCGAATCCAATCCCCTGAGCGCCGAGTTCTACGCCCAGCTTATCGCCAAGCTTGACGGCCTCGGGCTCGCGGTTCTGTTCCGCAAGGGCAAAGGGCTGTTCGAGAAAGAGGAGAAGCTGCACTACCGCGTGCTGGAACACAAGACGATACGGCTCGAGTTTGCAGACAGGCTCACCCTCGGCGTGGTCGATGGTCCGCGTGAACTGGTGAGCATAGGCAGATACAGCCCGGGCAACTGGGAAGACCGGCTGAAGGAAGCGTATGACGAGTGTCTCAGGCTCACCGTGACGCTCGACGAGGTCACGGCGGCTGAGGACAAACTGGCGAAGAGCGAGACTCCTGAAGACGTAGTGGGTCTGCTCGACTCGGCGCAGGACCGCGAAGCCATGCTGCGGTTGCTGTGCCTCAGCTCCAAACGCAGCACCAACGCCTACACCCTCTTCATGTCGCACATACTTGCCGACCGGATCGCGGAGGCGCATCACATCATCGACACCGCGGTGGAGCTCAACCCCATGGATGCGCGACTGCACCTGACGCTGGGCAACTTCTACTGGGCGGCGCTTTCGAACGCGAAGGGCTGGGGTTCCGGCAAGGAGCCAGGGCCGCTCAGAGCCGTCACTCTCGACAGCCTGGATATGTCGTATGAGAAGGCCCGCAGCCTGGCGCGCACCCACTATCTCGAGGCGATGCGGCTCTCCTCGAGGCGTGAGATAGAAGAGGAAGCCAGCGCCCAGCTCTCTACACTCCGCACGTAGTGGGCACTCTTGTCACAGGGCCGAGTCGACACGCGACGGCCAGGTGATGCCTCAGTCCAAGCCATATCTTCGGCGACCGAGGTCGTCCAGGAACTGCACGACGTCCGGCGGCAACGGAGGTGGCTTCTGTTCCCCGGCGCTTGAGCGGGCATCGTACCGCATCTCGAAATGCGCCACGACCTGGGCCAGGTCCGGGTTGTTCGCCGCCAGTTGGTCCATCGTCTCCGTCTGTTCGCGCGCCCGCTCGACATCGGCCACGTCGATATCGACGTCATACAGACCCTGAAGCAACTGAAGCAGCCTGACCTTGCCGGCGTAGTCCTCCTCCACCTGCACGTACTGCGGCAGATGGACTATGCACCACATGGACTCGATTCCGGCCAGTGGGGCACGCTGCACCAGTTGAAACGTCAGTGTCGACGGCCCCTGATAGCGCGTCGGCAGCACGCCGAGACGCTGCGCATCCTTCTCCGCAGCCACGCCAACTCCTCCCCCACTCACCAGGAGGGGCCGGGTGTGCGGCACCATGTCATACATGCTGCCAACCCACACGTACCGTTGCACCTCAAGCTGCCGCAGCAGCGCCAGCACCGAATCGACGTACGCCTCGGCGAACATGTGCGGCTCGAGCATCTTGATGATGACGAGGTCCGGCCCCGTATCCGGTGAGGCAATGCTCACCACGGTGTTGGGAATCGAAAGCTCGCGTCTCTCGTTCCGCAGGTAGACGGTAGGCCGGTATCGCGTGAAATCATAGAACGAACCAGGGCGCGCAAGCGAGGCGATCTCGCAGGAAGGAAACTGCCGCTCAAGCTCCAGGAGAGCGAGGGCGCCCACGCTGCCCGCATCGATCCAGGGGCGCAGCATAGCGATGGCGTGTGGCTGCCGCAGCCGCGGCAGCGGATCAACCACATCGAACGCACCTATTCTCATCGTGCATCCGCCTCCGAAATCATCGCCACATTGTCACCACCATCCGCTCACATGTCAAACCGCCGGGGAGACGGCGCGGGAATGGACGCTTGACGGCTCTTCCCGGACCACGTACAGTGCCGCTTCGGGGAGGCAGCAGGTAGCCGGGGCAGTGCGCCAGACGTGGAAGCTGATGGCGGCCGGGTCGAGCATCACGGCCGGAGTCCCCGCCATCAGAGGAGGCGTCGCCATGGTGCTTGTAGCAGGCGGCATCAGCGGGCCGCAACTCACCTCATGGTTGGAGTGTCCCGCCGGCTCGAAAGTGGTCCCGGCGCTCTCCGAAATCCCGGTCCTGTCCTCGCTGCTCCTTGGCGCTCTCAGGGCAGTGCTGATACCCTTGGGAGTGCTGAGCAGTCGGCAGGGATCGAAGCTGTGCGCGGACGCCCACTGGCCATTCTCGCTCGCTGGCACTATCTCTGGTGCAGCCCTGACTACCTCGATGGGGCGCCCCGCGACCGTGCTGCTCCTGCTGAGCTGCTCCGAATTCACTGGCCGCGTGGAAGCATCAATAGAGGTCGGGCATTGGCCAGCGACAATACGGTCCTTGTAGGGACGACACCGCACGCTGTGGCGGTGGCAACACATGAAGTGGCAGTTCATCGGCGGTCCCCCTGGTGGCGCCGTCGAGAGCGAGAGTTACAGCTTTGAGAGGAGGACACATGCCCAACCACGTGTACAAGACCATCGAGTTGACCGGTTCATCCACCACGTCAATTGAGGATGCGGTGCAGACCGCGATCGACAAGGCCGCCAAGACGGTGCGCAACATGCGCTGGTTCGAGGTGCTCGAGACCCGCGGTTACCTGGAAGAGAGCAAGATCGCCTACTGGCAGGCAACCGTTAAGATCAGCTTCACTGTCGAGTAGAGTACCGGAGCGCCGCAGCCGTGGCTCGAGCCACGGCTGCAATCCACCGGGGCGGAGTACCGTGAGCCACCCCGATAGGCAGTCGTCGCGGCACGCCGATCCTCGTCGGCGTGCCGCCTCCTGATGGATCGTCCCGGCCCGCGCGAAAGCGAACTGTGCAGGAGCATAAGGCGTTGCGGCAGCGGTCTGCCCGGCTGTTCACTGAGCGCAGTCGCCCCTTCGACTACCGTAAGGCCTCACCACATGACCTGCATCGGTGCGCGTACCAGTAGTTCACACTGCCGCATGACGCACACCCGGTGTGCGCGCGCTCTGCCTCCAGCCAGGCAGCCACACCATTGGCCCGCATACAGGCGAGGTCGTCTACTACGCGCTCGTGGTGCGAGAGGCCATCAACCACATGAGCATCGCGAAAACGGAGCAGGCGTTCACAGGGGAAGTCCGGGCATTCGAAACACCATGTCACTCCATGCTCACCGGCGCAGGACCGAAAGCCGTGCTGGCAGTCCACGCAGGGCTTCGCCACATGGGCTGAGAGACAGCCATCGCAGGTGACCTCCTCCTCGGGCACTCCCATTCGGGACGAGCGGCGGCGAAGCTCATCGTGGTCTCCGATTCTTGGCGCGAGGTAGGAGGGGCATGTGCCGCAGTACAGCCCGCAGATGCCAACCAACTCCGTGCCCTGAGACTCTGCCATATTCACCTCACCTGGATGCCTGGACCGGATTCATTGCGCCTCCCAGCGCACAGCAAGAGCGTCCCCGATGCTGATGATTCCACGGCGCCACCGCCGTGAAGCAACGCATTCTTGGTCGAGTCGCGGATCTCGGCAGCCTGGCTCCAGTTCAGATGCCTTCAGCCGACCACGATGTTGCCAGCGCGCGGCCCAGGGAGGGCCAGAAGCGCTTCCTCAACTCCTCAACGGTCCAGCCTCCCGGCATAGTGGCAGAGGCGATCTCAAGGTTACGCGACCACACGGCAATGGACTCGCCCCGCGCACGGAAGAAGGCTCCGGTGATATCCCTGGCATCATCGCTGGCGAGGAACACTATCAGTGGCGCCACCATGTCGGGCTCGCCCCAGCCGATATCCAGCGCGGTCGGTTCCGGCGCGTTGCGCCGTTTCGCCTCTTCCCCGGCGCTCTTGAGGCTTGCCTCCAGTCGCGGCAGCGTCATCGCCGTCAGAGCACGGGGCGCCACCGCGTTCACCCTGATGTTGTAGCGGGAGAGCTCCCGCGCTGCTGAGAAGGTGAAGCCGAGTATGCCCGCCTTGGCGGCGGAGTAGTTGCACTGGCCGATGTTGCCCCACACCGAGTGCGAACTGGTGTTGATGATACAGCCGCTCATCTGCTGGCTCATCACCATCGCGGCCGCCTGTGCACAGGCGAATGTGCCTTTTAGATGCACCGCGATGACCTCATCCCATTCCTCCTCGGTCATCTTGAGCAGCGTGCGGTCTCGCAGCATGCCCGCGTTATTCACCAGGATGTCCAGGCGTCCAAACGAGTCCAGCGCCGACTGGACGATGCGACCGGCTCCGGCCATGGTGGCAACGCTCTCGACGCAGCCCGTGGCCCGGCCTCCGCCAGCCCGTATCTCCGCCACCACCCGGTCCACGTCAGCAGCCGAGGTTCCGTTCACCACCACACCGGCTCCCTCTCGTGCCAGTGCGTGGGCATACGCCCTGCCGATGCCTTTCGACGAACCCGTGACAATCGCAGTCCTGCCTTCAAGCAGCATGGTTCTCTCCCTTCACACGTGTTGCCTGCCGCAGCATAGCACACCGCGCCAGACTATCATGCAGAGACCGCTGCAGCTCCACTGTAGACACAGGGCGAGAGGGAACAGATAAGACTCTGGTGCCGAGGGAGGGACTCGAACCCACACTCCCTTCCGGGAAGCGGATTTTAAGTCCGCCGCGTCTGCCATT